>JBOHWI010000430.1:0-5143 GCA_050736675.1 Binatus sp. (SeqCode) | reverse complement strand
TTTACTATCCCGACCCGTGGCCCAAGGAGCGCCACGTCAAGCATCGGCTGTTCACGCCGACGCTCGCCGCGAGCCTGTTTCGCACGGTAGAGGCGGGTGCGATTGCATACGTCGCGACCGACGTGCGAGCTTACGCGGCCGAGATCTTCCCGCTGATGCTCGCCGCGGGATTCATCCGCGCAGTCGAAGCCGTGCCCGGCGCGGAGCGCACAGGGTTTGCGCGTAAGTACGTCGCGGCGGGCAAACCGGTATTTTCGGCCTCGTTCCGCAAGCCGCGCGAGTCCAAAAGTCCCTGATTCCGCCGGCTTATCGCCGCCATGCGCCGGACAGGCGATCGAGCGCCGATTGCAATGCCGATCGGCCTTGTTTAACCTTTTTGCGTCAACCCCGATGAAACGCTTGCTCTTAATTTTGGTGGCTTTTGCTCTGCTGCCCGCAGGCGCTTGCAGTCTGCGCCAGAAGCCCACCGGCGAGGACTACTACGCGCAGGCCCAACTTGATTTTGCGACAAAAGAATACAAGGCGGCTATCGAAAATTATCAGATGGTGATCGATAAGTATCCGTTCAGCCCGTACGCCGAAGATGCCGAGATGAAGATCGGCCTCGCCTACTACCAGCAACAGGATTACGCCGAGGCGATCGGCGCGCTCGACGACTTCGAGCGGATGCATCCGACCAGCAAAAACCTCGAGCTGGTCACCTATTACATCGGGCTGAGTTACTACGATCAGATTGGGCGCGAGGACCAGGATCAGGGCAAAACCGCGGCGGCGCTCAAGCGTTTCCAGGAATTGGAGGAGCGCTTTCCGGAAGGCGACTTCGCCCAGCTGGCGCACGACAAGGTTGTGGTCTGCCGCGAGATGCTCGCGCGCAACCAGATGATCGTCGGTAACTATTACTACAAGCGCGCGAACTTTCGCGCAGCGGAGTCGCGCTTCGCCGAGTTGCTGCAGAAATATCCCGAGACCCCGGTTGCCCCGGACGCGTTGTACGAGCTGGGAATCTCGCTGGAGAAAGAAGGCAAGCGCTACTCGGCGGCGCAGGCTTTCGCCGCTGTCAAGAAACATTTCCCGAATTCCAACTACGCCAGGAAAGCCCAGACCGAGCTGGCCAAGCTCCACCAACCAATCGACACCGAGGAAGATCCGCTGCCGCTGGTGCTCGCCGAAACCGGTTACGGCGAAGCGCCCGATGGCTCGAACGCCGACAAGGTTGTCGTCCGCCAGCGCTCCGATTTGCGCGGCGCCGAAGTCGCGTCGTCAGGCGGTGCGGCGGCGTACGGAGCCGACGGACTGCCCATCCTGGACGCATCTGCCGGCGCCGGGAAGCCGTCGCCCGATACTCCGCTCATGATGCATGCGCCCGATCCCTCGCAGCCCGACCTTCCCAGCGCAAAGCCGGGCGGGCCCGACATGATGCGCGCGCCCGCCCCGATTTTGCCGAAGCCCACCGGCAGCATCGCCGGAGCCGCTGACGCGCAGGCGCGTGCGATGACCGGCTTGGCCGCCGAAGCGGCGCCCGCGCCCGCCGCCGAAGCGGCGCCCGAGCCCGTGTTGCATCAGATGAATTCGGGCGCGGGATCGGACTCTGCGTCACCGCCGTTGTCGCAGAGCGAGCCGCCCACGGCCGGTCCCGCGACCCTCAAGACCATCAGGCTGTCATCGAACGATCCGCCGCTGTCGGTGATTCTCGAGCTCAGCGGCCCCGTCAGCTTCGCTAAAAATCTCGCCAGCAATTCCGGCGGCTCGACCGCGACGGTAGTGCTCAAGGACGTCACCCCCGACCCGAGCCTGCAGACTCATCTGGTGTTCGACAAGTCGATCTTCAAGGATTGCAGCGTCGCGAGCAGTTCCGCCGGAACCACCGTCACCCTGAGCATGCAGCCGGTCGCGCATTTCGCGATCGTACCGCTCGAAGGGCCGCCGCGCCTGCTGATGACGTTCACCCCGCAGGCCGGAACCCTCAAGACCAGCTCCGCCAACTGATCACTCCGCGACCGGTTACCCTTCCTGCGCGGGAAGGGATTAGGGGTTAGGATGCTCGCTCGTCCGCAATGCCCGCATGCAAATTTCTTTGACTACGCGAACACGTCGTCGAACTTGATGCCGAGAAACTTCAGCACCACTTCGGCGTAAACCTTCAGTCCCCAATAGAAGCCCTCGATTGGCAAGCGCTCGTCGTTGCCGTGATAGAGCGATCCAAACGGCATGTGCGGATCGAGCTTAACCGGCGAGAATCCGTAACACGCGGCGCCGAGCTTCGAGTAGAATTTGCTGTCGGTCGCGCCCGGGATCATCCAGGGAATCGCCAGCGCGCCGGGGTCGGCGGCTTCGACTGTCTTTTTGATCAACTCGAACAGCGGAGTGTCGGGACTGGTCTCGGCCGGCGGCGCGGTCTTGAGCAGCTCGAAGGTCGGATCGGGTCCGACAATCTGGCGCAGCTCAGCCATGAAACTCTCGGGATCTTCGCCGGGCAGCGTGCGCCCGTCCAGCACGATCGTCGCCTCGCCCGGAATCACGTTATCTTTGTAGCCGGCGCGCAAAATCGTCGGCGAGACGGTGTTGGAAAGCATCGGCGCAAACAGCGGCCCGGGCGATTCGATCGGCACGCCCATCTCCTCCAGCGTCTTGCGCATAAACGGCGAGACCTTCTTGCGCATCGGGGTCCGCACGATCCTGGTGATCAACTCCGAAATCCGCGAGATGGCGGTGTCCGTCCGCGGCATCGATCCATGCCCCGGCATCGCGGTGACCTTCATCTTGATCGTTACGAAACCCTTCTCCGCCACCTGGATCGGGTAAAAGCGCTTGTTCCTCAGATGAACCGTGAAGCCGCCGACCTCGTTCAGTACGTAGCCCGCGCGGACCAGCTCGGGATGCCGCTCGACCAGGAATTTTGCGCCAAAATCCGAGCCCGCCTCCTCGTCCGCGACCGCACACAGTATCACGTCGCGATTCGGCTTCGCCGCCGCGCGCTTCATCGCCGTCATCATCACGAGATCCATCGCGCATTTCGACTTCATGTCGATCGAACCGCGGCCCCACACGCAGCCCTCGAAGACTTCGCCGCTGAACGGCTCGCGAGTCCATCCCGACCGCTCGACCGGAACGACGTCGGTATGCGACGAGAGCAGCAAGGCGCCCGCCGACGAATCGGTACCCTTATAGCGCGCCACCAGGTTGCCCCGGGTCGGAGCGCTTTCGCGGATCAACGACTCGACCCCGTGAGCGCCCAGCGCCTCGGCCAGGTACTCGGCCGCGATTCTTTCGTTGCCGGGCGGGTTGGTGGTGTCCAGCCTGACCAGCGCCCGCAGACAATCGAGCGCCTCCTGCTGGAAGGCAGGCCACGAGACTTTCATCAAGATCCCCTTTTCAGAGAGTACATAGTCATCATAGAAAGCTACAACTTGTTACAACATGAGTACAGACGGTTGAACGTCGATTATCGTTGCCAAAATTGCGTAAATAAAGCGGTTTGTCGGGAATAAATCGTGTCGAATTGGCGACCACTGGCATCTCAAAGTGACTGACGATACCCTCGGCCAAAGGCTTAGGATAGTGGGCATAATTTGCGTCGAAAGAGCGATCGTGGCAGTGCGCGACCTCGAGACGTCGCGCGAAAACTGGCGCCGCGCCGGCTTCGCGATCGCGCCGGGTGAGTTCGACGCCGACGGTATCCGCATCGCGCGTTTGGCCGCGGGTGCGGTTGAAATCGATCTCTGTGAAATCCACTCCGGCAAATCAAAGTCACCGCTGGCTGGGAATCTGCGCGAAGCGACCGGCAATGACAGCGGCGGCGGAATCGTCGGATGGGTCTGGGGTGTGAAGGGTGTGTTGATCTCGAACGAGCGCGAGTCGGCTGCGGGACAATCTCGGGCGATCCATCTGCCGGGACTGTCGCACCCCACCGCCAACGCCGAGATGCTCTTGTCGGGTTTGCCGGGTGTCGTTACCGCCGCCACTCCCATTACCCTCGACATCGAGTCGCGCCGCCGGTCGCTCGCGCGCCTTTGCGGGACCAACGCGAACACCGTCGCCTATCTCGAGCATATCGTCGTGATGACTCCGGTGCTGGACGACGCGATCGCCGCCAACCAAGCGGTCGGCGTCCCCTGCAAGCGCATCCGCGAAGTCGGCAACGGTGCGCGGCAAGCGTTCTTCAAGCTCGAGCAGACCGTGCTCGAAGTCGTCGGCCCTGCTACGCGCGGACGTCCCGGATGCTGGGGCCTTGCGCTGATGTGCTCGGACATCGCGCGGGCGGTCGCGACTGCGCGTGCCAATGGCCTGCAGGCAACCGAGCCGAAGCTCGCGATTCAGGGCGGCCAGATCGCGCGTATCGTCGAGCCGCTCGACGGCGTCGCGATCGCTTTCATGCAGCCCGGCCCCCGCCGCGACGACTGATCGCTTTCGACGCAGAATGGTTGCTAGAATCCAAGGCGTGAGTCCGCGCGCGACAACGGAGCGCGGCCTTAACACTGAAAAAAGAAAATGAGCATAAAGCATTTATCCGCATCATCTTCAGCCGACGAAATCTGCGCCGCACTAACCGACGACGGATGCGTCGTCGTCGATCGCGTCGTGCGCCCAGAAGTCATGGACCAGGTCGCGCAAGAGCTGCGCCCCTTTACCGAAAAAACGCCGTTCGGCCCCGACGATTTCAGCGGCCGTCGCACGCGCCGGACCGGCGGACTCGTCGCGCGCTCGCCGAAGTCCCGCGAGCTCGTGATGAATCCCATCGTGCTCGGCGCGGTCGGCAAGTTGCTGGGCCATGCGACCAGCTTTCAGCTCCATCTCACGCAAATAATTTCGATCGGTCCGGGCGAGCCGGCCCAGACGATTCATCGCGACCAGTGGGCATTCGATTTCTTTCCGTTCCCGCGCGGCTACGAGGTTCAGTGCAATACCATCTGGGCGATGACCGATTTCACCGCGGAAAACGGCGCCACCCGCGTCATCCCGGGCAGCAATCGCTTCGACGACCGCCTGCGCTTCAGCGAGAGCGATACCGAACCCGCCGAGATGACCAAAGGCTCCGTGCTGTTCTACACCGGCAGCATCTACCACGGCGGCGGCGCGAACCGCTCGAAGGAAATCCGCACCGGAATCAACATCACATACAATGTGTCGTGGCTCCGCCAGGAAG
>JBOHWI010000429.1:0-3221 GCA_050736675.1 Binatus sp. (SeqCode) | reverse complement strand
GGCCGACGATTTGTTTTCGCGGAATCGACAACGCGAATTACTACCGGCTGCGCAGCGACGGCAACGGCCGCTACGAGGATTACACCGGCACCGGCAACTCGCTGGATACGAATCACTCGCGGGTACTGCAAATGATCATGGACAGCCTGCGCTACTGGCTACTCGAGATGCACGTCGATGGATTCCGCTTCGACCTTGCGACCACGCTGGCGCGCGGACCGCGCGGCGAATTCGGGGCCAGCCCGTTCTTCGCGGCGCTGGCGCAGGATCCGGTGATATCCACGGCGAAGTTGATCGCGGAACCGTGGGACGTCGGCGAGGGCGGCTATCGCGTGGGGAATTTTCCGGTTGGCTGGAAAGAGTGGAACGGCAAGTACCGCGACGGCGTGCGCGATTTCTGGCGCGGCGCGAACTACTCGATGGGCGCGTTCGCGTCGCGCGTCACCGGCAGCTCGGATCTGTATCGCGCAGGCGGCCGCGCGCCGCTGGCGAGCATCAACTTTGTCACCGCGCACGACGGCTTCACGCTCGCCGATCTGGTTGCGTACAACGACAAGCACAACGAGGCCAATCAGGAGGGCAATCGCGACGGCGAGAGCCAGAATCGATCGTGGAATTGCGGGGTCGAGGGACCGACCGACGATCCCGCGATTTTGGAGATTCGCGAGCGGCAAAAGCGCAACTTCCTGGCGACCCTGATGCTGTCGCAGGGCTTGCCGATGCTGCTGGCGGGCGACGAGCTTGGACGATCGCAGGGCGGCAACAACAATGCCTACTGCCAAGACGATCCGATATCGTGGATCGATTGGGAGGGCGCCGACGCGGCGCTGCTCGACTTCACGCGGCGCCTGATCCAGCTTCGCCGTGAGCATCCGATCTTCCGGCGGCGGGGATGGTTCAACGGGAGACCCCCGGAAGGCGGGCGGCTGAAAGATCTGGAGTGGTTCCGGCCCGACGGCGGCGCGATGACCGCCGCCGACTGGGGCGTCGCGTACGCGAAAACGCTCGGCGCATTCCTCAACGGGAATGCGATAACGGAACGCGCCGGCCGGGGCGCTCGAATTGCCGACGACAGCTTCTTTATGCTGTTCAACTCGTATCGCGAGCCGATGGAATTCAAGCTGCCGCCGGAAAAATGGGGGAGGAAGTGGACGATCGTGCTCGACACGGCTCTTGCGACCGAGCCGGCGCGTGCTCGAACGCATTCGTTCGGCGCGCGGGTTCATGTCGCGGGGCGCGCGATGGTCGTGTTGCGGCGCGTAGCGTGACGCGATCCGATTGTTGAATCGAAGGGTCGCGCACGGTCTATACTGCAAGGAAGGGCATCTCTTCGGGGCGGGAGAATTTCGCGATGATCGATTTTCGAGCCGAGCCGTCCGCGTATCGGCATTGGCGTTTGAGCTTCGCCGGGCCGGTCGCGACGATTGCGATGGATGTGGACGAAAACGGCGGCCTTGCCCCGGGCTACGAGCTGAAGCTTAATTCCTACGATCTTGGGGTCGATATCGAACTCAACGACGCGGTGAATCGGCTGCGCTTCGAGCATCCCGAAGTAAAGTGCGTGATCGTCACGTCGGGCAAAGAGCGCGTGTTCTGCGCGGGCGCGAATATCAAGATGCTGAGCCTGTCGAGTCATCCGTTCAAAGTGAATTTCTGCAAATTTACGAACGAGACCCGCAACGCGATCGAGGAGGCGACGCGCGACTCGGGTCAGTATTACATGACGGCGATCGGCGGAGCATGTGCGGGCGGCGGTTACGAACTCGCGCTCGCGACCGACTACATAATGATGGCGGACGACGGCTCGACCAGCGTGTCGCTGCCGGAGGTGGCGCTGCTCGGGGTGCTGCCGGGCACGGGAGGATTGACCAGGCTGGTCGACAAGCGCCGCGTCAGGCGCGACCGCGCGGATTTTTTCTGCACGACCGAAGAAGGAGTAAGGGGCAAGCGGGCGGTGGATTGGGATTTGGTGGACGAAGTCGTTCCGCGCTCGCAGCTCGCCGAGTTGGCATCGCGAAGGGCGCTCGAATTCGCGGCGCGTTCGACCGCGGCCACGAATCGACGCGGCATATCGCTTGGCCGGCTGGCGCGCGAGGTCGAGGAGCGAAGGGTCAGGTACGGGCACTTGACGATCGAGATCGAGCGCGAGAATTCGACCGCGACGTTCATTGTCGAGGGTCCAAAAGATCCGGCGCCGCGCAGCGTCGAAGACGCTCAGGCGAGCGGCGCGGACTTGTGGCCGTTGGCTTTGGCGCGCGAGCTCGAAGACGCGATCCTGCACCTGCGCTTCAATGAGGAAACTATCAGGACGTGGATTCTTCGCACGCGCGGCGATTCGGCGCTGGTCGCGTCGCACGATGCATTTCTCGCGGCAAATGCCGACGACTGGCTGGTGCGTGAAATCCGTCTCTACCTGAAGCGCACGCTGAAGCGGCTCGACGTCAGCTCGCGATCGATTTTTGCGTTGATCGAGCCAGGTTCATGCTTTTGCGGAACTCTGCTCGAGCTCGCGCTGGCCTCGGACCGCGCGTACATGCTGCGCGGACGCCGCGACGGAGACGAATCGATACCGGCGGCTATCAGCCTGACGGAAATGAATTTCGGCGCGATGCCGATGTGTAACGACCTGACGCGGCTGGAAAGCAGATTCCAGGGCGAACCGGAGTGCGTTGAGGAACTGCGGGGCCGGGTCGGCGAGCAGATCGATGCGTCGTTGGCAGATCGATTGGGGCTCGTCACATTCACGCCGGACGATATCGACTGGGACGACGAGGTCCGCCTCGCAATCGAAGAACGGGCGGCGTTCTCGTCGGATGCGCTGACCGGGATGGAGGCGTCTTTGCGCTTCGGCGGGCCCGAGACGCTCGAATCGAAGATTTTTGCCCGTCTGTCGGCGTGGCAGAATTGGATTTTCCAGCGTCCCAATGCGACCGGTGAAAAAGGCGCGCTGAAACTCTACGGCTCCGGCGCCCGGCCGGAATTCGATCCGAGGAGAGTCTGATGTCGATCAACTATTCGGAACGAATTCCCAACAACGTGAATCTCGCCGACGACCGCCGTCTGCAGCGAGCGCTCGAGGCGTGGCAGCCCGGGTTCCTGCAATGGTGGAGCGAGATGGGTCCCGAGAGGTTCCAGGCCTGCGACGTGTATCTGCGCACCGCGATTTCGACCGACGCGCAAGGCTGGGCGACGTTCGGGTACGTCAAGATGCCGGACTATCG
>JBOHWI010000428.1:0-3041 GCA_050736675.1 Binatus sp. (SeqCode) | reverse complement strand
CTCCGCCGCAGTCACGGCGGAAACCGGCTCCATCGCTGGCGCTGCCGCCCCGTCGGATTCATCGCTGAGAGATCTTCGGGGCCTGCTGTGGGCGTCGATCGACAACGATGATTCGCTTGACCTCGATCAGCTTTCGGTCGCGGACCAACTCCCCGGCGGCGCGGTAAAGATCCTGGTCGCGATCGCCGATGTCGACGCGATCGTAAAGAAGAGCTCGGCTGTCGACGGCCACGCGCGGACCAACACCACCTCGGTTTATACCGCCGCCGAAATCTTTCCGATGCTTCCGGAGAAGCTCTCGACCGACCTCACGTCGCTGGCCGATCGCAAGGAGCGGCTCGCCATAGTGATCGAGATAGAGATTGGCGCCGACGGCGCCGTGGGGAAATCCGACATCTACCGGGCAGCGGTGGTGAATCGCGCAAAACTCGCCTACAACTCGGTCGCTGCGTGGCTGGACGGAACCGCGCCCGCGCCGGCGCCGATATCCGCCGTGCCGGGCCTCGATCAGAACCTCCGCATCCAGGATCGGGTGGCGCAGGCGATGAAAGCGCGGCGGCATCAACACGGCGCGTTGACGCTGGAGACTATCGAGGCCCGCCCCGTCTTCGCCGGTGACTCGCTGACCGACCTGCAAGCGGACCAGAAGAATCGCGCTACCGAGCTGATCGAAGACTTTATGATAGCGGCCAATGGCGTGACGGCGAGATACCTCGAGCGCAAAGGTTTTCCGGCGCTGCGACGGGTGCTGCGCTCGCCCGAGCGATGGGCGCGAATCGTACAGCTCGCAAGGGACTTGGGCGAAAGCCTGCCGCCGCGTCCCGATTGTCAGGCACTGCAAGAGTTCCTCGAGCAGCGCCGACAGGCCGACCCCGCGCGCTTTCCAGACCTGTCGCTCTCAGTGGTCAAGCTGTTGGGCCGCGGCGAGTATGTGCTCGAGCTTCCCGGACAAGCCGTCCAGGGACACTTTGGGCTTGCGGTGAAAGACTACACTCATTCGACGGCGCCGAATCGGCGGTTCCCCGATCTGATCACTCAGCGCCTGCTCAAGGCGGCGCTGGCCGGGACGCCGACGCCCTATCGCAACGACGAGCTCGGCGAATTGGCGCTGCACTGCACCGAGCAGGAGGACAACGCGACCAAGGTGGAGCGGCAGGTGCGAAAGTCGGCGGCCGCGCTGCTGCTCGAGTCACGCGTGGGCGAGCGGTTTGACGGGATTGTAACGGGAGCTTCGGACAAGGGGACCTGGGTGCGAATCGACCATCCCGCCGCGGAGGGAAGAGTCGTGCGAGGGTACAAGGGCCTTGATGTGGGAGACCATGTCGCGGTCGAGCTGGTCGACACCGACGTCGAGCGCGGCTTCGTCGACTTTGCGCGGGTGAGGAAATCATGAAATCGCGCAAGTCCGATCCGCCGCCGGCCAATCCGCCGCTCGCCTACAAGGACGAGAAGTTTCTCGATAGCGACGACGCCCGTCCGATACGGATTCTCGCGGAATATCTCGAGCCGCTTCGGATTCTCTGCCGCGAGCAGGTGCACGAGACAATCGTGTTCTTCGGCTCGGCGCGGATTACCCCGGACGGCCCGCTCGGACGCTACTACCAGGAGGCGCGCGAGCTTGCGCGGCTGATCACGGTCTGGTCGAAAAGCCTTCGGTCGAGTTGTCACCGGTACGTGGTCTGCTCAGGCGGCGGCCCCGGCATCATGGAGGCGGCGAATCGTGGCGCCTCCGAAGCCGGCGGCAGGACGATAGGACTGAACATCGGGTTGCCGCATGAGCAGCGGCCCAATCGCTACATCACGCGCGGGCTATCCTTCGAGTTTCACTACTTCTTCATGCGCAAGCTCTGGTTTGCGCATCTTGCGCGGGCGATAGTGGTTTTCCCCGGAGGCTTCGGTACGCTCGACGAAATGGCCGAGATACTGACCCTCCAACAAACGCAAAAGCTGGATCGACCGATCACGGTGCTGCTCTACGGCTCGCAATACTGGAAAGAGATCATCAACTTCGACGCGCTGGTGCGCCACGGAACGATCAGCCCCGAAGATCTCGAGCTGATCAAGTTTGCCGACGATCCAGCCATGGCGCTCGGCCTGCTGCAGAAGGGCCTCAAGGCACAGCCCGAGGAAAGGCCGCCGGCCTTCGCGCATTCGTGCCGCTAGCCGCGCGGTGATCAGCTGTTCGCGAGCGTGATCCACGTTGGCGCGTGATCGCTCGCCTTTTCCCAGCCGCGGATTTCGCGATCCACGCCCGCGCTGACCAGACGCCCCGCGACCGACGGGCTCAACAGCAGATGATCGATGCGCAGGCCGGCGTCGCGCCCGTAATTGTTTCGGAAGTAGTCCCAGAAGGTGTAGATGCGTTCGTCCGGATGCAGCTTGCGCAGCGCGTCGGTCCAGCCTTGCGCGACGAGCCGAGCGAAAGTGTCCCGCACTTCGGGCCGGAAGAGCGCGTCATCCACCCAGCGTTCCGGCTTATAGACGTCGAGCTCGGTCGGGATAACGTTGTAGTCGCCGGCGAGAACGGCGGGTGCTTTTGTAGCAAGGATCGCCTGGGCATGTTTCGTCAAGCGCTCCATCCAACGGAGTTTGTAATCGAACTTGGGGCCCGGCGCTGGATTGCCGTTGGGCAGGTAGAGGCAGCCGACCAGCACGCCATCGATCGTCGCCTCGATATATCGGCTGTGCGTGTCTTCCGAATCGCCGGGCAGGCCGCGACGACTCTCCACCGGCTCCCGACCGCGCGCGAGGATGGCGACACCATTCCAGCTCTTCTGGCCATGCCAGATTGGGCCGTAGCCCGCGTCGCGGACTGCTGCTTCCGGGAATTTGTCCTGAGGCGCCTTCAATTCCTGAAGGCAGGCGACATCCGGCCTGGCTTCGGCCAGCCAGCGCAATAGCACAGGAAGCCGGGCACTGATGCCGTTCACGTTGAAGGTTGCGATCTTCATCGGATTCCGATCTGCCCTACTCCTCTTTATCTAGTCGAGGTTCGGGTTCGGAATGATCTTCTTAGCGTGTGCTGCGGCTCAGTTCCACCG
>JBOHWI010000427.1:0-1923 GCA_050736675.1 Binatus sp. (SeqCode) | reverse complement strand
GGTCGAGGCAGTATGAGGCATCGAAAATCGACGAGATCCCCGAGATGGATCGCCTAATCGAGTGGCTTGGGCGGCATATTCCGGCGGCTGACGAGACCACGATCGCGCACGGCGACTACCGCATCGAGAACATCGTCTTTCATCCGGTCGAGCCGCGCGTGGTCGCGGTGCTCGATTGGGAACTCTCGACGCTGGGGCATCCGCTCGGCGACCTGGCGTGGGCTTGCCGCGCTTATCATTGCCCGCCGGGCATCGAAGGCGTGTCGAGTTTTCAAGGCATCGATCTGAAGGAGTATGGAATTCCGGGCGAGGACGAATTCGTCGCCGCATATTGCAGCCGCGTCGGCCGCACCGGTGTTCCCGATCTGATGTTCTTCGTGGCGTTTTCGTTTTTTCGCGGCGCCGCAATCTCGCAGGGAATTGCGATGCGGGCGAAACTTGGCAACGCCAGCGGTCCGGACGCGGCCGAGCGCGGCTCGAAAGCGAAACTGACAGCCAGGCTCGGCTGGGAAATCGCGCAGAGCTGCGAGATCGACGCAACGAAATCGTGAGCACCCCGGAAATAGCAAATCTCGATGCGGTCGCGCTTTCGCGCGCGATCAAATCGAAGCAGGTCTCGTGCGTCGAGCTGATGAACGCGTATCTCGATCGCATCGAGCGCCTGAACCCGCGCGTCAACGCGATTGTTTCGCTTCAACCGCGCGAGGCTCTGATCGCAGAAGCGAAAAATCGCGACGCGCAGCTCACTCGCGGAGAGCATCTCGGCTGGATGCACGGCTTTCCGCATGCGGTCAAGGATCTCGAGCCGACCGCGGGCATCCGCACCACGATGGGCTCGCCGCTGTTCAGGAATTTTATCCCTCGCACGGACTCGATCCTGGTCGAGCGAATCCGGCGCGCGGGCGGAATCATCATCGGGAAAACCAACGTCCCAGAGTTCGGGCTGGGGTCGCAAACTTACAATTCCGTCTTTGGCACCACGCTCAACGCCTACGATCAGTCGAAAACCTGCGGCGGTAGCAGCGGCGGCGCGGCCGTCGCGCTCGCGCTCAAGATGGTTCCGGTCGCGGACGGCAGCGACAACGGCGGTTCGCTACGAAATCCCGCCGCGTTCAACAACGTGTTCGGGTTCCGAACTTCGTTCGGCCGGGTGCCATCGCTGTTCAACGAAGTTTTCATTTCCTCGATTTCGGTGCATGGCCCCATGGCGCGGACGGTGCCGGACCTTGCGATGTTTCTCTTGGCGATCGCCGGCTACGACCCGCGCACGCCGCTGTCGATTCGCCAGGATCCAGCGGAGTTTGCGGGACCGCTCGAGCGCAACTTCAAAGGCACGCGCATCGGATGGGTCGGCGACTTTGCCGGCAAAGTGCCCTTCGATCGCGGCGTGCTCGATCTCTGCGAAGGCGCGCTCCCGGTCTTCGAGGCGCTCGGCTGCATCGTTGAAACCGCGATACCCGACTATCCGCTGGAGCCGGTGTGGCAGAGTTGGCTGAAGATTCGAGCGTGGCAGATCGGAGCGATGCTCAACGGCGCGTATGCCGATCCCGCCAGGCGCGCGCTGATGAAACCCGAGCTGCAGTGGGAGATCGAAAATGGGCTCAAGGCCGGCGCTTTCGAAATCGTTGACGCGAACGTCGTGCGCACAGCGTGGTATCAAGCCGTGAGTACTTTCTTCGAAAAGTACGATTTCATGATCGCGCCCGCCGGCCAGGTGTTCCCCTTCGATGCGACGATACATTGGCCCAGCGAGGTCGGCGGCGTGTCGATGGAAACCTACCATCGCTGGATGGAAGTGATGATTCCGATCTCGATGTCGGGTTGTCCGGCGCTCAGCGTCCCTGCCGGCTTCAACGAGCAGGGATTGCCGATGGGCATCCAGATCGTCGGCCCGAATCACGCCGAGATGGCGTGCATGCAACT
>JBOHWI010000426.1:0-5405 GCA_050736675.1 Binatus sp. (SeqCode) | reverse complement strand
TTCATCCACGATGCACTGCTACAAATTGCCCACCATGAAGTCCGCTGCGCCTGTGATCGAAGTGACCGCGCTGCGCGTCGAGCGCGACGCCGTCATCCTGCAATCGATCGATTGGCGCGTCGAGCGCGGCGAGCATTGGGCGATTCTCGGCGCCAACGGCTCCGGCAAAACTTCACTGCTCCGCACGCTGACCGGATACCTGCCGCCGACAGCCGGCGCGATCCGCGTGCTCGGCGAGACTTACGGACGCTTCGACTGGCGCGATTTGAGGACCCGCATCGGATTGGTCAGTTCGAGCGTGCACCAGATGATGGAAGATGGTGAGACGGCTCTCAAAGCCGTCGCCAGCGGACGCCGCGCACAGATTGGCTACTGGGGAGAGATGCGCGCCGACGACCTTCGCGCCGCGGGCACAATCCTCCGCCGCGTCGAGGCCCGCTCGCTCCGCGATCGTCCCTGGCGATTTCTGTCGCAAGGCGAGCGCCAGCGCGTGCTCATCGGACGCGCCCTGATGGCGTCGCCGAAGCTCATGATCCTCGACGAGCCGTGCGCCGGACTCGACCCCGTCGCCCGCGAGCACTTCCTGCAGTTCCTCGAGCGCATCGCCCGCGCCCGCGGCGCGCCGACGACGGTCCTCGTCACCCATCACGTCGAGGAGATCATTCCGCTGTTCTCGCACGTGCTCGTGCTCAAGTCCGGCCGCGTCCTCGCCGCCGGACCGCGCCCGCGAGTACTCACCTCCGCGACCCTGTCCGCAGCGTTCGACGCACCCGTGCGCCTCACGCGCGCGCACGGCAGGTACTCACTCACGGTGCGGCCCAATCGCGAAATAGTAATTTGAAGATAGTCATCGCCAACTGACTAATCGCCAAATGCAAAGCGGCGGGCCCTTCGGCCCGCCGCTTGGTCGTGCGCGTGGTCAGATTGCCGCCAGGCCGGTCTATTTCGGCGCTATTTACCAGTCCCCGCCAGCGGGATCATCTGCGGCGCTCCTGCCACGTCGTCGTTGATGATCAACTCTCCGCTTTGCAGGCTGGTATCAGTCGGGCTGAAAGTCACCGTAACTTTACAGCTCTTTCCCGGCGCCAACGTAGTGATGCACTGGCTCGTAACCGCGAACGGAAGCGCAGCCGTCTCACCAGTGATCGTCACGCTGATATTCGACTTCTTCGAGTCGGCGTTCTTGATCTTCAACGTCTTCACCTTGCTGACGTTGCCAACACTTGTCTTCTTGCCAAAGTTCAGCGCCTTGGGTGAGAACTTCAGCTTGCCCGCTATCGGTGTAGGCGTTGCCGTCGGTGTCGCTGTCGCCGTCGCGGTGGCAGTGCTTGTTGCCGTAGCCGTCGCGGTTGCAGTCGCCGTTGCCGTCGCCGTCTTGGTTGGAGTTGCCGTCGCGGTTGCAGTTGGCGTCGGCGTCCCCGATCCGGTCGATGTAGCAGTTGCTGTCGCTGTCGTCGTCGCCGTGCCGGTTGCAGTGGCCGTCGGCGTCGCCGATCCGGTTGATGTAGCGGTTGCCGTCGCCGTCTTGGTTGCAGTTGCGGTCGCGGTTGCAGTCGGTGTCCCGCCGGTTGCGGTTGCGGTCGGAGTCGGGGTCGGGAACGGCGTCGGGCAGGTGTCTCCAGTCGGATCGATCACTGTCAGAAAGGCGTTTGTAGCGCTGTTTCCAGACGCGTCATTTGAGAACTGGTATGCATTCGGCGTGGTTGGGAAGTCGCTTGAATAGGTCATCCCTGCCACGAATATTTGGTTACCCGCCGAGTCGTAGGCGATACCAATTCCCGCGTCCGCGGTTCCTGTACCACCCAGAAGTGTTGAAAACTTCAGCTGAGCCGCTGTCGTCGCCTGCGTTGTGTCCAGGGCAGTCACAAAGGCGGTCACCGGAACATCGAACGTAAAAATAGACTCCGTAAACGGGACGCCCGTGCTGTTATTCATCGTTTGGCAGGCATTCGCGCTGACCGGAAAGTTCGCGCCGCTCGACGCCGACGTAGTCAAGCCGGTCATATAGACGATGCCGTCGTGCTCGGCTATATCTCCGATTGCGTCTCCAACCCCAAACACGCCGGCTATGCTGAACCCAGTTCCGCCAAAGTAGCTCGAGTACACGAACTGGTTGGCAATTCCGCCTTTCGTCGTATCGATCTCCGTGATGTAGCCCGCCGTCGCCGGAGCTCCCACCGTCGTATTGGCATGGTTGGTGGTCTGGTAGGCGGGCGTGGCTGTGCTGATGCCGCTCGTCCCATCAACCGGAAAGTCCGTGGATGCCGTCGCTCCTGCGGCCCACAGATTCCCGCTCGCGCTGTCGATAGCGATCGCAGTCCCGATGTCTCCGATTGCAACTCCCGTGAGAGCGTTGTTGGCTCCCGCTCCGCCCAGGTAGCTTCCGTAGGTGAGCGAAGATGCACCGCTCATTGTCGGATCGATCATGGCCACGAATGCGTTGCTGGTCGAGTTTACGCCGCCCAGGTACGAGGCCTGCGCAGCATTTTGCAAAGGTATCTTGCCCGTCCCGCCGCTGCCCGAGTAGGTCGCGCCGGTTATCGCCACTTTGCTGGCCGAGGCGACCGCTATCCCGATGCCGGCGTCGGCGTTGCCGCCGTTGCCTGTTCCACCATAGTACGTCGCGTAGACCGGAGTTGCTCCGACGCCGTTTCCTCCTACCACCACCATGAAGGCATTGCTCAAGCCGCCCTGGCCCGTCGCCAGGTCTGTCTGCAGCGCGCTGCCTGCCGTTACCGGAAACCCGTCGGCGGCCGTGCTCTGCGTCGATCCTACGACGTACGCATCGCAACCCGACATGCAGCCGGGAACCAGCGCGACGCGCGCCGCCGTCGCATTGTGGGAGCCCGGGATGTAACACGAATAGACCAGAGTATCGCCGGCGGAACCCAGCTCGCTCACGATGCCGACGTTCTTGTGAGCTTTGTTCCCGTTGTTCTTCCCGGTCGTTCCCCACGTGCCGCAACTCTCAACGCCGGGAAAATCCGGTCCGCTTGAAAGTGGATTGCCCGAGGTCGTTTGTCCGACTACGTACGCGTCTCCGTCTCCGTCCACCGCGATGCCGTATGCTTGGTCGCCATCTCCGTTGCCTACGTCGGCGGCCAGGGTATCTCCCTCTGCGCCGAGGTAGCTCGCGTAGACCAGCGAATTGCCATTGCTCATCGTCGTATCGAATTTTGCGATGAAGATATTTTCGTTTTGCGTCGGCGGAGAATTAGCGCCCGCCAGCGTCGTCTGGAATGCGCTCTTGGTCGGCAGATCGTTCGAGTACGCCACCCCTGTGATGTACGCCTTGGCCGTCGAATCGATCGCTACGTCGAACCCCACGTCAGCCACCGGCGGAATGTTGCTCCCGACGCTGCCGAACTGCTCCAGGTTCACCGATCCCGTGCTCGACGCGTGTCCGCCGAAGTAGGTCGAGTAAACGATCGTCGGGACTACCACCGGATCGATGAACAGCGTCTTGTCGCGATCGTAGTCGGCCAGCGCGAATCCCACCTGTCGCGTCGGTACTCCCGCCACTACCGTCCCGCTTTTCGCGAGCTTGAAGCTGCCTTGCACCGGCGTCCTGCTGCCGTCGGCATTTAGCTGATAGTTCTGCGGCTTCGCGATCCTGATCGTTCCGGAACCCGTCGCGATAACTATGTCGCCCGACGCCGTCTGCGTGGTTGTGGCCGGGCCCTCGATCGCAAACTTGATCTTCGAGGTCTCGGCGCCTGGCGCCGCGATCAGATCGTACTCGAGCGCGCTGGGCGATCCGTAATAGACGACATCGACGCCCGGATAAACATCGTGGAATCGCACCCGGCCGTAGGTCGGGATCGCGCGATGCCAGTTCTTCTTTTCGCCGATCAGATAGTTCACCCGCCCCGGCAGCGGCTCCAGCCCTTCGACCGCCGGATGCGGATTCGCGCCAACCAGGCGCACTCGCACCGCCGACTCGGTGAGCTTTGTTTCGGGCTCGCTCTTGCCCAGGAATCCCGGCGGCAGTGGTCCTTTATGCATCTCGCCGCCGATAAGCGTGAACACCGCCGCGTCGTCGGTCAGGAACAGTGAATATCGTCCCGTGCGCGCCAGATAACGTACGCTCGGATCGACCTGCCCCTTGTTCGCTTCGAAGTACAGCGGCAACCCGCTTATCTTGTTCAGCGCTTCCTTGCGAAGCTGTTCTTGATTCTGCGCCCCCACCGACGCCGATATGATTCTACCGCCCCGTTGGGAATCGGTCGCAGCCGTTATCGCTCTTCCGATTCGCGGCCCAAACACCAGGACAACGAATACCCCGACTGCAATCGCCCCCACCGCGATTGTTAGTCGCGCCCGCAACGAAACGCCCGAATTGCCCACAGCCATTGGTACTCCTCCATCTGAATCCAATGAATCAAACCGCCCGGTCGGTAATGAGGTACTCGCGGATGCAAAATTCGCGAGATTCGCGAGTAAGTACCACTACGCGCGCTTTAAGGCAAGTAACTTAATCACAGTGATCTAAAACTGGTTTGCGTACTAAGAGAACGGGCTCGGCACGCTTTTCTGCCGTCGGATCAATCTCTTTCCTAACATCACGTACAGGGGTTACCCGGTTACCCCTGCCGACGGAAGCCTGAAACCCATCGCGGGTTTCACATTAGATGTAGTGCTCCCGCCCCTCACTCCCCGATCCCGCTGACCTTCACCTTCACCGCGCGATGCTTCGGGTCGCTGCTGGTTATCACGAGCACCGCATGCACCTTCCCCTTCGCTGTCGGCGCGAACTCGATCGTCACCGCCATCAAGCCATGCGGACTGACGATGAATTCTCCCCCGCCCACCACGAACGGCGCGGCCTGCGTCGGCACCGCGGCCACCAGCGTCACCGTCCCGGCATTTTTGATTTTCAATGTATGCGACGCCGAACGGCTCCCCACGGCAACCTTGCCGAATTTCATCGACTTCGGACGCAGCTTCAGTTTCCCGCCCGGAACTGGCGTCGGCGTCGCCGACGGAGATGCGGTTGCGGTCGCCGTAGTGGTTGCGGTCGCTGTCGCCGATGCGGTCGCCGTCGCGGTCGCGGTCGCAGTCGCGGTGGGCGAAGGCGTGCCGGTCGCCGTCGCGGTCGCGGTCGCAGTCGCCGTCGGAGTCGCAAGGATCCCGTCATAGACCATCGATCGGTTGTTGCTCGCGTCCGCCACATAAAGGTCGATATTCGCATCGACCGCCACCGCCGCCGGCGCGCATAGGCTGTCCGCGCCAAGTCCGTACAAGTCGCCCGGCGCGATTCCCCGATCGCATCCCGACGTCGTGAAATTGCTGTCGTTGCCGCCCTGCCCGATTACCATCGCCGCCGCGGGGTCCGAACTGAACGGCGCGTCGTACTCGAGCACGCGATCGTTGCTCTCGTCGGCGATCCACAGGTTGCCGAGCAC
>JBOHWI010000425.1:0-3000 GCA_050736675.1 Binatus sp. (SeqCode) | reverse complement strand
GTACAGCACCTTCGAGATAGTCTCGGAAAGCATCTTCTGCTCGACGGCCTTCATATAGTCGCCGGCGTTGAAGATTTGCATGTCGAATTCATCCGACGCACCGGCCGAATACAGGCGGACAAAGTTCACCGTGCGCCCGCCGAAGCCCGCGATCGGCAGATCCGACGGCACGCCGACCAGCACGCGCCAGTCGACCCAGACCGGACTGTATTCGCCCTTCATGTCGATCCGGTGCTCGATTCGACCGTAAACCGGAATCCTGCATGACTGCTCGGGCCGCGGCACAAGCCACGGCGAGGTTTCGCGCTGCCATGCGTCGGGGCGCTCGACCTGGTAGCCGCCGCGAATCTCCTGGCAGAAGAGTCCGTACTCGTAGTTGATTCCATACGCATAGCCGGGCAGATCGAGCGTCGCCAGAGAGTCGAGGAAACATGCGGCCAGCCGGCCCAGGCCGCCGTTGCCCAGCGCAGCGTCGGGCTCTTCATCGAACAGAAGCTGCAGGTCGATTCCGTTCTCGGCCAGAAAATCACGGCAGGTGTCGATGATGCCGAGGTTGAAGAGATTGTTCTCGAGCGAGCGGCCGATCAGAAATTCAAGCGAGAGATAATAGAGCTTCTTGGAATTGTTGCGATCGAAACGCAGGCGGGTGGCGAGCATTTTCTCGACCAGCATGTCGCGAACCACCAGCGCCGTCGCCCGGTACCAGTCATGCTTCGACAACTCGATCCGCAGCTTGGCCAGCGAGAAGCGGATGTGATGATCGATCAGCTTGTTGAACAGGTTCCGGTTGACTTCTGAGAGTGAAGGAACAGCCATTCTAAACGTCGGTCCTAAGGATTCGAGAGCCCATGATCAATCAGGTTCGCAGACTTGTCGCCAATGTGACGATGCAAGCGCTTGACTCATATACATAATGCCGATTCGCAGCGGCGTTCTCTAGAAGGTCAACGAAGACTTGACGAACTGAAGATTCGCGATAGCAGCTATGCAGTCGCGCGGTCGAGAAATGCGCGCACGGCGGCGTTGAACGCGGCGGGCTGATCGATGTTGGCGGCGTGACCCGCGCGCTCGAGGATCACTTTTTCGGAGCCGGGGATTTTTACCGACATGTAATCGGCCGAGAGCCGGAACTGCTTGTCGTTTTCGCCGACCAGCACCAGCGTCGGCACCGCGATTGCCGGCAACGACTCGATGACGCGGCCGTCCTTCTGCGCGAGCATCCCGCGCGCCGCATGCGCGAGACCCTGCGCGCTGCGATGGTGCGCGACGCTGACTTCAGCGCTCGCGCCTGCCACGGCGAGCCCCTGCTTTTCGTACGCCGCCGCCATGCTGTCGGCGAGCCGGTTCCATCCCTCGCGACCGTCGTCTTTTTTGTAACCTGGGCCGGTGTCGAACAGCATCAGGGCTTCTGTACGCGTGGGATGCGCCAGGTGAAACGCCAGCGACATGAAGCCGCCCAGCGACAAGCCGGCGATGACGGCGCGACCGACTCCACATGCGTCGAGCACCGCAGCCATGTCGTGGATAGTGGCTTCGTGCGAGTAGAGCGCCGGATCGTCGGGCGAGTCGGAGCGGTCGTGGCCGCGCATGTCCCACGCGATCAAGTGGTAGCTGTCCGACAGCGCATCCATCTGACCCTGCCACATGCGCGCGCTCGCGCTGTAGCCATGCGAGAGCAGAACGGCGGGCCCGGCGCCGCGCTGTTCGTAGTAGATGCTCACGCCATCGCGATCGAGATAAGACATTGGTCAGCTTATCCTTACGGGGTCATTTGAAATGTCGACATCGGAAATCATCGGATCGCTCGGAGTCACCCTGCTGCTGATCGCGTTTTTCATGAACTCGTTCGCGATGCTCGATTCCGATTCGCGCGTCTACCAGACGATGAACGCGGTTGGAGCGGCAATCTCATGCTACGCGTCCTACCTGATCGGCTTCATGCCGTTCGTCGTGCTCGAGGCCTTCTGGTGCGTGGCGGCGGTTGCGGCGATGCTCCGCGGCCGCGCACCAGCGGCAAATTCCTAGCGGCTGCCGCGCTGCATCGCGGCCAGTGCCTCGGCCATCTCGCCGAGCGCCTTCTTCACCGACGGGCGATTCTGGACGTGGGTCCACCATGCCGCGAGTTTCGGATGTCCATCGGACGCTTTCACGCCGAAGACGGGACCAAGATTGGTCACAAAGAACATCGTCGGCACGAGCGCGCAATCCGCCAACGTGAAGTCGGCGCCGCACGCGAAGCCGCCATCGGCGAGCATCTTTTCGAGCTGGTCGATGCGATTTTTGAGATCGCCCACCTTCTCGCCGACGACCTTTTCGTCGCGAGTCTTCGGATTCATCTGGCCGAACAGCGCACGCAGAGGAGGCTCGAGATAGAGGTCGTGGAATCGCGTGACGATTCGCACCTTGGCGCGGCCCTCGGCGCTCTTGGGCAGCAGCGGCGGAGTCGGGTACTTGTCCTCGAGGTATTCATTGATGACCTCGGACTCCGGGATGAGCAAGCCGTCGGCGTCGAGCGCCGGGGTTTTGCCGAGCGGGTTAATCTTCGCATACTCGGGTGAGCTGAGAGCACCGCCGGGAATCGCGGCCATCTCGATGTTGAGTCCCTTCTCGTAAATGACGAGCCGGGACTTGGTGGCGAAGTTTGAGAGATTCATGTTGTAGAGCTTCATTGTAGTCCATTCCTCGCTTGCTGGAATTTCAAATCCGCTTATCGCAGACGACCGGGTTCCGCGCAAGCCGTTTTCTGCCGGCTCCGAAGGACCAGACGGACTAGCGGCCGCCTTCTTCCTGTTTGATTACGAAAATCAGAGACTCGGCGAAATCGTCGGGATGCTCTAGTTGCGGGTAGGCGCCGGAGGTCTTGAAGACCACGGTGGCCGAACCCGGCATCGCCGCGTGCAGCGCCTCGCCTTCGGCGGACGAGAAGTACGGATTCTTGGCGCCCCACATTATGATCGTGAGCGTGTTGAAGACCTGGCCGATCTTCGAGCGGATGTGCGC
>JBOHWI010000424.1:0-5392 GCA_050736675.1 Binatus sp. (SeqCode) | reverse complement strand
CTACCTGGAGTTGCACCCGGATCAGCCCTACATAGTGTTCAACGATTTACCGAAACTGGAACGGCTGCAACAGGATTTTCCAGGACTGTATCGGCAGACGGCCGCTAAATAGATCGTCCCGCGGCGGCGCGGCGAAGCTCGATCTGCCGCATCTCGTCCGCGTGAGATTGCGCCTGCACGGCCGCGCGGCGCGCTGCGTCCGATGTATGATAGAGCTCGAGATCGAGAGTAGCGCCGAACTCGTCATCGGCCACCGGGCTCAGTGCTACATCCACATAATGCTTTGACGCCGGATCGTTCTCGATCCTGCGGCGCAGCCGTTCCAGCCGCCAGAAAAACCACAGCCCCGGCACGTAAGTCGCCGACATCTCGCGCGCACGCCGCATGAAAAACTTGAGCGCGTTCTCGCGCGGAAATCCTGGCCGGCGCTGCCCGCGTGGCTTGCGGCGAATGATCCCACCCTGCAACGGATGCACCCGCTCGAAGGCGTGGCTGCCGTAAAAATAAAAGATCATCGAGGTCATCCGCCGCGACCGCATCCCGCTGGCGACCGCCCGCTTGATCAGCGTGGCGATATGCGCCGGCGAATAGTACAAGTGCCACGCTCGCTGGTAGATGTCCTGCCATTCGGCCGCGCTCATCAGAGGATGGTCGGCGGTCGCATGCTCGGCATCATACTTGTTGGTATCCGTCTCCATCCGCTCGCCGCGCAGGTACATCTCCTGGTGATCTTTCGAGCCCGGCAGCGGGGTCAGCATAAAGAACTCCATGATGTCGATCGGGAGTTCGCGCTGGATGATCTTGATGTCGCGCTCGATACTCGCCGACGTGTCGGACGGGAAGCCGAGGATGTAGCCGGCGTAGGTCAGCACCTTGGCGCGCTTCCACGCCTGCAGCATCTTGCGATATTCGGTGATTCGATTCTGACCTTTCGACGCGCCCTTGAGGCTGTCGGGGTTGATGTTCTCGAGTCCGATGAAAACCTTCTTGCACCCTGCGCGCACCGACTTCTCCACGAAGTTCGGAATTTTGTGACACATCGTGTCGACCTGCATGATGATGTTTATCTTCAGCCGGTCGCGGCGCTTGAGTTCGATGATGCGGTCGAGGATCGCTTCCCAGTTCTTGTTGCGCGCGAAATTGTCGTCGGTGATGAAGAAGCTGCGCACACCCTGCGCAGCGTGGGCGCGAATCAATTGCTCGATGCCGTCGGCGCTGCGATAACGCGACTTGCGCCCTTGCACATTTATGATCGTGCAGAAGCTGCAACTGAACGGGCATCCGCGCCCCGCGTCGAAGCATCCCAGCGCTCCGGCGTAACGCTTGACGTATTTCATCGGCAGGAACGGCAGCGGCTCGCCGTCCATCGCAGGCAGATCGGTCATGAAGTTGTAAACCGGCGGCAGGCGATTTTCGAACGCCGCGACCAGCAGCTCGTCGAGCCGATGCTCGGCCTCGCCCGCGAACAGCGTGATCCCGAGCGCGAGTGCGTCGTTCATCTCGGGCGGCATCTGGGGCAGCATCGCGAGGCATCCGCTGACGTGAAATCCTCCGATCGCAACCTGGATTCCGGCGGCGCGCAGCTCTCGCGCGATATCGACCGCGCGCGCAAACTGGTTGGTTTGTACTCCGACCAGCAGCACGACGCCGCGGTTCGAGTTGCGCCTGAAGCGCCGAATGATCGAACGCACGGGAACCTTCTTGTTGGTCTCGTCGTGCGCCTCGATGTCGAGATCGACGCTCGCACCCAGGATATCCCGCGACTGCGCGTCGAGCGCGAGGCCATACAGATTCGACAGCGAACTGGACGGCACGAAGCCGCGCCACCATTGGATGAGGTAGCCGTCGTCGTCGTAATGCGACGGCTTGATAAGCTCGACAAGGAATTTTGAACGATCAACTTGATTCATTATTTTATCGGGGCAAACTCGCCTTCAGTGTAATGTTAATCGACCTTGTTCGCTACCGCGCGGATGTCCTCAGTTCGCCGAAGATGTTCGATGATGCCTGATTGGATTGCGCCGATGGATAGAGTAGGTATTGCGCTGAGACCGGCTAGAGTGCGCTCCTATTCAGACACCGATAGGAGGCGAATCGCGGGGACATTTGCGGGCAGGCGCCAAACTGCACGCTGGCAAGCACGACAAAGGAGCATACCTTGGATCTGGATAAATTAGTGACGGACTTGAAGAAAGAGAGCGACAGGCTTGGTCGAGCTATCGCCGCGCTCGTGGGTTCGGCCTTGGCCGGCGGCGGCAGACGGAAAAGATCGACCACGAAAAAGCGCAAGCGCGGAGGCCTGACAGCGGCAGGCAGAAAGCGGTTGTCGATTGCGATGAAGAAGCGCTGGGCGGAGCGCCGAAAGAAGGCCAAGTAGCAACTGCTCTAATTCAGACGGGCAGAAAACGTACTTGCGCGGTACGCGCGAGTTGGCTACGCCAATCGGCAGGAGGAGATTCCGATGCGGCCGATTCTTTTCGCGGTGGCGATCGTTGCATTCGCTGGATGCTCCAGCGTGCAACGGGATGTGACGCATCTTCAACGGGAGCAGGATGCCATCAGCGCGGCGACGAAGAAAATAAAGGTCGTCTCCGGCGCCAACGTCAAAGGCAATCCACCGTATGCCACTCTCGGACGCGCGGAAGGCTACTGCTTCAACCGACGCAATTCGACCGGCGGCCAACTCGTCCACGGGGACAGCCTCAAAGCGGCCGCGTATCGCAAGTACGGCGACCAAGTCGATGCGATCATGCACACGTCGGTCTGGTTCGTCGCCGATGACGACTACGGAGCCTTCGAGCCTTACACCGAGGGTGGATATCTCGAATGCGCAGGTACTGCGGTTCACTTCACCGGCGACTCGGCTCCTGCCACTGCACCTGCCCAACCGCCACCCGGTTGACGCGACGCTTATTACTCGGACCAGGTAATCAACAGGAGATGGGGATGGCTTTACTTGTACCGGTGTCGGGAATCGAAGAGGTAAGAGCGCATCGCGGCTGGTTTCTCTTCATGGGAGTGGCGCTGATAATCCTCGGCACCATTGCGATCGGCAGCGCCGAACTGATGACGATGGTGTCCGTGATGCTGCTGGGATGGCTGCTGCTCTTCGCCGGCCTGTTCGAAGTGGTTCACGGCTTCGCGCGACGCGCTTGGGGCGGATTTTTCATCAATCTCATGGGCGGCTTGCTCTATGCCGTGACCGGCCTCCTGATGGTCTCGCATCCGGGCGTTGCGGCAGTGACATTGACCTTTATGATCGCGCTGCTGCTGATTGTCGCCGGCACCTTCAGAATTTTCGTGGCTTTTTCGACGCCGATACCTCATCGAGGATGGCTCGTGCTGAACGGCGCCATCTCGCTGTTTCTCGGATTCTGCATCATGGATTCGTGGCCGGTTTCAGGACTGTGGATCATCGGGCTGTTCATCGGTATCGACATGATTTTCGACGGGTGGACCGAGGTGATGCTCGCGTTGAGCAGCAGCCGTGGCGGAGGCTCCGCGGGCGCACAAACCGCGACTGTCTGATCGCGGCGCCGAGCGCTATTCAGGGCGGCACGTTACCGGCACGGAAAGCTTCCAGCGCGGCGCGAACCCGTTCCGATTCCGCGACCATCGAATCGATCGCCGCCTTGAGCCCATCGGTTTGTTTGCGCCGTGCACGGTCTTCCACTTCAGCCGACAACTCCATCAGGCGCAACGCGCCAAAATGGCCGCAGCTGCCCTTGATCGCATGCGCCGTCGCTCTGATTCCCACCCGGTCGTCGGCGCTCATCTGCAGGCCGAGGGCGCGCAGGCGTTCGCTCAAGTCGACAAGGAATACATCGATGATCTGGGTGATGAATTGTGCGCCCGCGTCGTCGCCTTCGGCGATCTGAGTAATCGCGCGCATGTCGATCGTGGGGACGCTCGCCGCTTCAATGCTCACTCCCTACTCGATTCAAGTTGCGTGCCGCGGCGACTGCGACAGTTTCACGTTTGCAACCGACCCTGCCAATGATTGGCAGCGGCGGGCGCACGTGAGCCTCATGAATCCAATCTGAGCCCTGGACCATCGATACCGGTCCAGCGGAGCAGCCTCGCGAGCCGTCCGAATCGCCACCGGGGTGTCATTTGTTTGCCGCACCGAAACTCGCGGCAGCCCGAATCTCAACCGCGTGCGCGCGGTTCGATCAGCGCCATCAGGCGGCCCGGCAGGGCGCTGCGGAAGTCCATCGAGGCGCCGGATACCGGATGACGAAACTTCAGCTCGCACGAATGGAGCGCGAGCCGCCGCGCGGGAGCGGTGGTCGCGCCGTACTTGCGGTCGCCGGCAATTGGGTGCCCCAAGCCCGCCATCTGCACGCGAATCTGGTTTTTGCGGCCGGTTTCAAGCGTTAGCTCGATCAGCGAATTGTCGCGGCCGGTTCGTAAGACGCGATAGTGCGTGATTGCCTGCTCGCCACCCTTCGCGACGCGACGCATCTTCATTGATTTGCTCTCGACTAGGTTGTCGCGCAGCGTTCCGTCGGACTTCGCGGGCACACCCTCGACGATGGCAAGGTATCTTTTGATGACGTTTTTCCAGTCACGCTGAAGAGCCGCCTGGATCGCACGGCTTCTTGCGAACATCATCAGGCCCGAGGTCTCGCGATCGAGCCGATGCACGATGAAGGCCTGCTGATCCGCCGAGTTCGTGGTCGCCTTCAGATGTTCGTTGAGGATCCGATGCGCCGTCCTCTCTTTCTCGGCCTCCGACCCCATCGAAAGCAGCCCCGCCGGCTTGTCGACCACTGCGATAGCGTCGTCGAGATAGACGATCTTCAGACCGTGACGTTTGGCCGATGCCGTCGCGGCTCGCTTGCCCGCCGCAATCGTCACAACGTCACCCGGCTCCAACTGCGTATCGTGCCGGACGGCGTTGATTCGCTTCACGGAGACCGCCTTGAAGCGGAGAAGATCCTTGGCCGCTTTGCGCGAGAGTCCGAGCGGCAAGCCGATCAGATACGGCAGCAGCTCGCATCGCGAGGGGACGGTAAACTTATGGTCACGCGTCGCCATTGGGGTATTATGGTCGTCCAGTACTGACGGTGCGGCAAGATGAGTAGCCCCAATATTCGCGTCGAGTATGATCCAACAGGGACTCCGACGCTGGGCGGTGCGTCGAACTTCTGGCCGTTCCAGTACCAGGGCATGGAGCAGGAATTTGTAGATGCGCCGTACTACTATAGCGGCAACGGCCAGTTCTACAGTCCGCAGCTCGTGCGCTCGTTGTCGGAAACCGGTGCGACCAGCAGCCAAGGCACTGGCGGCGGCCCGTCGGGTAACGGCGGAGGCGGCGGTGGCGGAGGAGGAGGCTCGAATCCGTTCTTACCTTCATACGACCCTTTTTCAACATCCGGCTCGCAAATTG
>JBOHWI010000423.1:0-7477 GCA_050736675.1 Binatus sp. (SeqCode) | reverse complement strand
GAGATGAGGACAGCGAAGGTGATGAAGTAGCCGTAGCCGACCTGGCTCATGTGCAGGTATGGCAGCAGCAGAGAAAGGATTGGCGCGAGTTGGAATTCGTATGAGGCCAGAATAGTCGCGACGACGGTCAGGATCAGCAGCGACCATCGATGGGCGCCGCGCGGATATTCAGTGAGCGTTCGAGTCGCGACGAAACTGTTCATGCGGTCTCCCGATTAGCCGGACGCGCGCGTCAACTAAGTTTCTCTACAACCAAGCCGCTCGAAAACACAAGGTTCTTTCAGTGGTGGTACATTGGCGCCGTGCCTGCTAAGAGGCCCACAAGCCTCGATGAAGGACCGCTGAGCGATGGATATAAAGAGCCCGGCCGTGGGGAAGGTGATCCGACTGTCGGTCGAGAGCGGCGCGCAAGTTGCACGCGGCGACGAAGTAATGGTGATCGAGTCGATGAAAGTCGAGATACCGGTGAAGGCTCCGGCAGGCGGGCGCATCGTCGCGTTTCGCGTAAAGGCGGGCGATCAGATTCAGCGCAATTCTGTGCTCGCGATTCTCGACGCCTGATTCAGTCCGCCACTGCGTCACGCCTGATTCCCCATTTCTCCCAGAACGTCACCTGCAGCGCCGGTTTGCGATCGGGGCGCGCCCACCGTCCCTTCGGGTAGCCCATCGGAATCAGGATAACGTTGGCGTACTCGGGTGGCACGCCGAGCATCGCGTCGATCTCCTTCGCGAACATCGTATGCATGCCGGTGATCGAGGTGCCGAGGCCGTAGCCGCGCGCCGCCAGGCACAAGTTCTGAATCGCGGGGTAAATCGCGCCCCACATCGGCTGACCGGCGCGAGCGCGATCTGTGTACTTTTTCACGCACGCGAAAATCATCACGGGCACATCGGCGATGTGGTCGGCAAGGTATTTGGCCGAGCGCAGATTCCGCCCGCGCTGGCTCTGCGGATCATTGGCGACAACTTCGCGTTCTGTCGGCGTGAACACAGCCTCCCGGGCTTTGCGATAGCGTTCCGCGACGAATTTTTTGGCCTCGCGCTCGGTTACGACCATGAAGATCCAGGGCTGCCGATTATGCCCGCTGGGACCCATCGTGGCCGCCTCGATCACCTTGACTATTAGATCCGGCGGCACTGGGTCGGGCTTCAGCCGCCGCATCGAGCGCGTCGTGTAGATCGCCTCGTACAAATCGAATTCATGATGACCATGCATTCCGCGAACCTATCAGTTTTCCGGTGGCAGGCGGAAACCTGATGAGCTAAAGAAGAAACATTCCCTCGATTAGGCATGGCAGGAGGAAATCGTGCCCGAAATAATTCTACATCAGTATGTGACCTCGCCATTTTCGGAGAAAATCCGGAAAATCTTCGCGCACAAGAAAATCACCTGGCGCTCGGTCGAGCAGCCGGTGATTATGCCGAAACCCAAGCTCGTGCCGCTCACGGGCGGGTATCGGCGCATCCCGGTACTCCAGATCGGCGCCGACGTATGGTGCGACACGGGAATCATCATCAGGAAGATCGACGAACTGAAACCCGAGCCGTCGATTTATCCCGGCGGGAACATCGCGGCCGCCGACACGATGAACCAATGGGCCGACCGTCGGCTGTTCTGGTCGACGACGCCCGTCATTTTCGAAAAGCTCGCCGCCGTGGTACCAAAGGAATTTATCGAGGATCGTTCCAAGATGATGCAGGGTGCGAACTTCGGCGACATCGCTCGCAGCGCCCCAGATTCGCGAAATCAATTGCGCGCATTCCTTGAAATCCTCGATCGCCAACTCGCGAACCGCCCGTTCCTGCTTGGCGACTCGTTCAGCCTGGCCGACGCCGCCTGCTTCCATCCGGTGTGGTTCCTGCGCGCAGAGCCGACTTCCTTTGGTCTCGCGCAGAAGTTTCCGCACCTCATGATCTGGTTCGAGCGAATCGACGCGATGGGTTACGGCGAAGTGCGCCCGATGGATCCGGACGAAGCTCTGAAGGTGGCCAGGGACAGCACTCCTGCCACTGCCGAGAACATTGACGCGCACGATCCAAATGGGCTCGCGGCAGGCACCCGCATATCGGTGACGCCCGACGACTACGGCTTCGATCCGGTGATCGGAAGAGTGGTCGTCAGCACGATTCACGAAATCGCGATCGAACGCGAAGTTCCCGAATTGGGCAGGATCGTGAATCACTTCCCGAAGATTGGCTTCCGAATCGCCGCAGCTTGAGCGCCGTAGCCGATAAGCCTTCGCGCAGCACTCCGACATTGTCGCGTAAAGCAGCAGGGCCAAGTGCTGCCTACCATGGGCTAAGAAATACTGAGATAGAAGGAAGGAATACCAAATAGCTAATCGACTGGATACTCATTAGCTAATTGGTTCATATATAATGTAGGAGTAAAGTGGCTACTGGACGCGGGCCGAAGGGGGGTCTTCGCTTTGTCCAGACGTTTCTCGCCCTGGCTTTTCGCCGCGGCTGGCGGCTTGCTGCTTGCGGCCTCTCTCGCGGTAATTCTGTCTTCATCGATGCGCGCGGCGTCGCGATCTGCGGGGGCAAACTTCAGCGCGCCCGGCGCACGGCATGCGCGCGATCGCGTGGCGCGCGAGGCTTTCTTCCGCAGCCGGCGCGGACTGAGTTTTGGAGTGCCACCCGGAGCGTATCGCGCGGCGATCGCCCAGATGCGCCGGCAGGAGCCCAACGCAGTTAGAAGTCTTAAGATCGATGCTGCCGGCTCGACGCTGGCGGCTTCTTCTTTCGCGTGGAATCCGCTCGGACCCCTGCCACTGACTAATGAGGTCCCTACCTTTGGCGGAGTTGAGACGGGGCCCGCATTGGCCGGCGTGACAGGGCGGGTTACCGCCATTATCGCAGACCCGACTGTGAGCGGACGAATGTTCGTCGGCACCGGCGACGGCGGAGTCTGGAGGCGCGCCAACGCATCCGCGGCATTCGTGCCGATATTCGATCTCGAGCCCACGCTGTCTGTTGGTGCGCTGGCGCTGGATACAACCACCAGTCCGAATCCGACGCTTTACGTCGGTAGTGGAGAAGGCAACGGCTCGGCCGACTCGTACTATGGCCAGGGCGTGTTCGTCTCGAGCGATCTCGGCGTCAGTTGGACGCAACTCGGCGCGAGCAAATTTACGCACGCGTCCATCGCGTCCCTCGCCGTGGATACGACGCAGACGCCGCGGACGATCTACGCGGCCGTAACCTACGGTTCGAGCGCGAACCGGGCCGACGCGTCGTGGGTCGAGGGTGATTTTAGTCAAAACGGCCTGTGGCGCTCTGGCGACGGCGGCCAGTCCTGGATTTCATATCCCGCAGGGACCTTCGGCGCCTGCCCGTACTTCACCAACGATCCATGCCCCGCGGAGTCCGTGGCGATCGATCCCACGTCACCGGCGGCAGTACTGGTCTCGATTCTCGGCGTCGGCTTATTCCGCTCCTCCAATTCCGGATTTAGTTGGACACAGGCAAGCCTGCCCAACCTGGTCGGCGGCGTTGGCCGCGCGAGCGTCGCCGCCGCGAACGGCGTTGCCTACGCGATGGTCGGCGCGGCGGACGGTATCGAATTCGCGGGATTCTACAAATCCACCAACGACGGAGTCACGTGGACCAAGGCGTCGGTGCCGAGCGCGGCGGTCGGCGGCGTAACAATCGACGGCACCAGTCCGAGCAACTTTTCGGAGTCGTACTTCGACCAAACGCTGGCGATCGATCCCGCTGACACCACCGGCGCCACCCTCGTCTTTGGCGGCATCGGTATTTACCGCTCGATCAACTCCGGCGCCAATTGGACCTCGCTCGCGCCGAGCGGCGGAACGCATTCCGATCAGCACGCGATCGCATTCGATCCCGCCGGCGCGCACAGCTTCTTTCTTGGCAACGACGGCGGGCTCTATCGTTTCGATGTAGGCACTCTCGCCTGGGCCGCCCTTAATTCGAGCGTCAGCGCCGCGCAAGCGCAGTCTGTCGGTCCTCATCCCACCAACAGCTCTGTGGTGCTGGCCGGTTTTCAGGATAACGGCACTGCACTCTTCAACGCGGCGATGCCGCCCGCGTCGAGCTGGACCGAGGTCGACAATCTCGACGGCGGCTTCGCGCTTTTCGACATGGTCAATCCAACGTTCGCTTATCATACGTTCGCGACTACCCTGCTCGGGCCGTGGGTTTCGCGCTCGACCAACGGCGGAGCGACTTTCATTTCCGCCTCTTCGAGCGCAGCCTTGCAGGCCGCGATGGCGGCGGCGGGCGATCGTGGCGCCGCCTACTATCCGCCGCTCGCGAGCGATCCGGTGGTCGCACAGCGCGTGCTGTTCGGGGCTCATTCGGTTTACGTGTCGAGCGACGCGATGGCGACCTGGGCGCAGCAAACGACTCAAGACTTGACCGGCGGATGCAACAGCGGCCAGTGCGCGCTTGAGGATCTCGAGATCGCACCGTCCGACCATACCAAGGCCTACGCGCTTGCGATGGAGACCAACACGACTTTTCGTCCGACGCCTTTCAAAATCTTCACCACCGATCAGGCCGACCTGCAGGTCAACTCCGGCCAGCCCGAGGGCGCGCACTGGACCGACAAGACCGCGCAATTACCGCCAATCGTGTTTCCGGCTGCCACGCAGGCGACCGGAATCGCCGTTGACCCGTTCGACTATCGCGTCGCCTACCTGAGCCTTTCAGGGTTCACGTCGGCGACCGGGATGGGTCACGTTTTCGTGACCACCGACTTCGGCGGTTCATGGACGCAGGTGGACGGCAATCCAACCCTGCAGAGCCCGCCGCCCGCGAATGCGCTCCCCGACGTCCCAGTTTTGCGATTGCTCGTCGATCGGAACGACCCCACGGCAAACACCGTACTGGCCGCGACCGACATCGGCGTTTTCCGAACCACCGACGGCGGCGCAACTTGGGCGCCTTTCAACCTCGGCGTGATTCCCGCGGTGGCAGTTTTCGATATCGAGCAGAATTCGAGCGGCGTGATATTCGCGGCAACTCATGGCCGCGGGATATTCGAGCTGGCCGGCGAAGGATCGCCCGGTACGACGCCGTCGCCGACGCCTACCTCGACGGGTTCCACGACCCTCACCCCAACGCCAACTCCTTCAATCACGGCGACCGCCACGCGCACCGCTACCTCAACTGCGACGGCGACCGCGAGCGCTACATTCACGACAACGGGCACCGCAACTTCTACGGCAACCTCAACCCTCACCGCCACAGCAACACCGACTGCGTCTGCCACCACCAGTACCGCGACGGCTACGGCCACCAGCACCGCAACTGCCACGGTGACGCCAACGGTGACGGCCACTGGGACAGCGGCGCCTACCGTCACCGCTACTGCAAGCGCAACAGCCACGGCAAGCGCCACCGCTACAGTATCAGCGACGCCAAGCCCGGTACGCACCCCGGTCGCGTCGGCGACGCCCACCGCGACAGCGACTGCCACCGCAACGCCTACGGCAACCGTAACTTTCACACCGACACCGATGCCGACCGTGCCGGCGGCGCTCGTGGTATCGCCAAGCTATGCGAAGTTTGCCGCGAAGTTGGGCAAACGCAGCAAGGCAAAGAAAATAATCGCGGCCAACAAGGGCAACGTCTCGATACTGTTGATGGGTGCGCAGGTGACCGGCGACTTCGCTCTCTCGAAAGTCTGCGGCGGCACCTTGAAACCAAAAAAGAAATGCAAATACGCCGTCGTCTTCGCCCCGACCGCTGTTGGACTGCGCCAGGGCCTCCTCACGATCGACAACAACAGCTCGAGCGGTCCACGAACCGTGAACCTCTCAGGAACCACCCGCTAGCGCGTCAGGGCAGGGTGCGGTACTCGCCTTCGAGAATCCCCATCACGATCGTGTCGTGATATTTTCCGCGCGCGAAATGATCCTCGCGCAACACTCCTTCGCGCTTGAATCCGCATTTCTCGTACGATGCAATTGCCCGCGTATTGTAGTCGAAGACGTGCAGCCGCAGCCGATGGAGGTTCATCTTGTCGAATGCCATCCGCATCAGCACCAGCATCGCGTCGGTGCCGTAGCCCTTGCCCCACAACGACTTGTCGCCGATCGCGATTCCCACAGCCGCGGCCCGATTTCGCCAGTCGATTATGTTGAACGAAATGCCACCGATATATTTTCGCTCCGCCAGCGTCTCGATCACGAAATGCTTCTGTTTGTCGGACGGCGCCGTGACCGACTCGATAAAGTTTTCCTCGGCGATCGACGAAACCGGATAGACCATCATCTCCGCGCCGAGCAAATCGGTGACTTCCTCGTCGTTGACCCATTTCATCACGGCGTCCACGTCGGATTTTTCGTAAGCTCTCAATCTGACCAGCTTGCCTTCCATGTCTGCCTCCCTACGTCCAAAAAGAAAGGGCGACCCGCCGCCGGGCCGCCCCTTGTGGATTACTCCGTCGAAAAGTTGCTAGCCCTTGGGCAATCCGAGCACCCGCTCGCCGATAATATTGTGCTGGATTTCGCTGGTGCCGCCTGCGATCGTCAGCGCCCGCGACGCCAACATTCGGTACGACCACTTGCCCTTGTCTAGCGCATGCGGCGCATGGAATTCCATCTGGCTATACGGCCCCAGCATCTCCATCGCGAACTTGTTCATACGCAGGTTGAGTTCACTGGTGCACAGTTTCAGCACCGAGCCCTCAGGCCCCGGCGGCAGACCCTTGAGCCGCCGCGTCAGTTGGCGAAAACCGGTGTAGCGCAGGGCAGCCGCCTCGCACGCGAAGCCGCCCAGCCGCTGGCGCACGCTGGTGTCTTCCCACGCCGTATGCCCGTTGCTGCGCACGGTCTTGGCCAGCTCGACCAGCTCCCTGACCTGGCCCATCATGTCGCGGCCGCCGCCGATTCCGGACCGCTCGAACATCAGCGTCGTGATCGCGACCTGCCAGCCCTGGTTCTTCTCGCCGATCAGGTTTTTCTTCGGCACCTTCACGTCTTCGAAGAACACTTCGTTGAAATTCGCGTCTCCCGTTATTTGCACCAGCGGGCGCACGGTCACGCCGGGGCTGTGCATATCGACCAGGATGTAGCTGATTCCCTTGTGCTTTGGTGCTTCGGGATCGGTGCGCACCAGCAGGATGCACATGTCGGCGTGATGCGCATCCGAGGTCCACACCTTCTGCCCGTTGACGACAAAGTAGTCGCCTTCCTCGACCGCGCGCGTTTGCAGGCTCGCCACGTCGGAGCCGGCGCCGGGCTCGGAATATCCCTGGCACCAGAGCTCGTCTGCCGAAAGGATTTTCGGAATGTGCTTTTTCTTCTGTTCCTCCGTGCCCCAATGGATGATCGTCGGGCCGACCAGCATGATGCCCAGTCCGTTGACCAGCATCGGCGAGTTAACTTTCGCGAGCTCCTCGTTGTAGATGATTTGCTGCGTCAGTGTCGCACCGCGTCCGCCGTATTCTTTCGGCCAGCTTATCCCGACCCAGCCGCCGGCGTGCATCTTCTTGTGCCACTCGACC
>JBOHWI010000422.1:0-2785 GCA_050736675.1 Binatus sp. (SeqCode) | reverse complement strand
GGTCGAGGCCGCGATGACCGCGGCGCTCGAGGGACTCGCCGCGCACGCAAACAAACTGTCCTCGATTCGCAAGCGCGCTGCCGCCGAGCTCGGCCGCAAAATGGAAGCCGAACTGAAATCGCTCGGGATGCGATCGCCGGGCTTCGAGCCGCGCCTCGGCGGGCTCGGCGAGGACGAGGCCGGCTTCGTTCACGGCGGTGTAGCGCTCGGTCCGTTCGGTATCGACACGGTCGAGTTTTATCTGTCGCCGAATGTCGGCCAGCCTGCGATGCCGCTGCTGAGAATCGCCTCGGGCGGCGAGCTGTCGCGCGTGATGCTCGCGCTTAAGCGCCTCGAAGCGCAGCGCCGCGGCGTCGCCACCATGATCTTCGATGAGGTCGATGCTGGAATCGGCGGCGCGGTCGCGCAGGTGGTCGGCCGCAAGCTGAAACAACTCTCGCGCTTTCACCAGATTTTGTGCGTCACGCACCTGGCGCAGATCGCGGCGTTCGCTGATCGTCATCTTACGGTCGAAAAAGAAGAGCGGCGCGGCTCGACGCGCAGCCGCGTGGCGGTGTTGGAACCCGGCGCGCGCACCGAGGAAATCGCTCGCATGCTCGGCGGCGAGGTGTCTGACAAATTCCGCCGCGCCGCGCGCGAACTGCTCGATCGCGCCCGGGAATGACGCGCGGATTCCTGCGATGGACACCAAACCGCTCCGAGTTCTTTTCTACACGGCAATTCTTGCGTTCGGCGCCACGCTTCTCGCCGCAACCTACTCGCTTGTATCTACGCCGGCTCCATTGTCGGTAAAGCAATCTGATTTCGACCTCGAGGACGTAACGGTAATCAATCCGGGCATGGACCGGCGCGAGCATGTAACAGTACGAGTAAAGGGCTCAACGATCGCCGCGATTTCGGCTTTTGCTCAGAGTCCTGGTCGGTTATCGCCTCCATTTGCGGGAAGTTTTGTCTTGCCCGGGCTGATTGATATGCACGTGCACCATCCGAGCAAGAGACTGCAGACCGACGTCAGATACTTCGATCTTCTTCATCTTGCTTACGGAGTAACGACCGTTCGTGATTGCGGAAGTGTCGATGGCTCCACGTTGGAACTCAGATCGCAAATCAAAGAGGGTCAATTCCCGGGACCCCGAATCTTTGCGTGCGGTCGAATAATCGATGGCGACCCGCCCTTTTGGCCAGGCGCGACTATTGCGCGCAACTACCGCGAGGGATCGATCACCGTCGACCAATTCGCAGCGTCAGGAGTTGATTGCATCAAGGTGTATAGCAACCTATCGGCAGACGCACTGGCCGGCGTCCGGACAGAGGCGAAGAAACTTCATCTGACGCTGGTGGGTCACGTACCGATTTCGGTCCCGATTGAAGATGCAGGACTTGACGACGTTCAGCATTTGACAGGCGTACCGGGACTGCCGGTCGTCGCCCCCTCCGGATTGATTGACGCGATACTGGCCGGGTGGGACAGCATAGACGAATCCCGAATCGATTTGGTTGTTCGTAGCGCGCTTCTACATGGCACTGCGCACACGCCAACTATCATTGTGCTGGAGCAGTTGCTTCGGCTCCAAGACTATCGCGAATTGCGGAACGATCCCGCGGCCCAGTTGCTGCCGCGCTACTATCGCGAGGTTCTCTGGAGCCCCGGTCGGATAGCCGGCTGGACGCCTCCAGCGCTGGACGAAGTGACACGGAATCGAATTAGCAAAAATATCCGCCTGGTAGTGCGTAGGATGCACGAAGCCGGCGTGACTCTTCACGTTGGCAGCGACACTCTCAATCCGTTCGTTGTCCCGGGCGCCGCGCTGCACGAGGAACTGGCCAATTTCGTCGAGAGCGGCTTCACTCCGGAACAGGCCCTGGAAGCGGCCACGAGAGGCAATGGAGCATCGCTCCGCGAGCCGCAACTTGGCATTCTGGCCGCTGGTGCACCGGCCGATATGATAGTTCTTTCGAAGGACCCGACCGGCGACCTCGCCGCGTTGTCCACGATTCGTGCGGTCATTGCCCGCGGACGTTTCTATTCGAAATCCGAGCTGGATAACTCCGTAGACCAATATCGCAAATATTTCGGCGGGTGGACATACGACCACCTGATGACGCTGATATTCAGACTTTTCGCATGAGGGCGCAGCTTTGATGTTGAGGAACGCGCCGAGTCCGACCGATCACGCCCGGGAATGACGCGTGCTTGACGCCGATTCGCCGTCGGCGCTAAACGGCAATCAGGCTTGCCGTAAGTCAGAGGAGGGTCCCGCGATGGACGCGAAAAAAATCCTGTCCGCCGATTCGCACGTGATCGAACCCGCCGACGTCTGGACCTCGCGCATCGACAAGCGCTTTCGCGACCGCGCCCCGCGCGTCATCAAGCATGCCGGCAGCCGCGAAGGCGACTTCTTTGTTGCCGAGGGACTCCGCCCGTTTCCGGTTGCAGGATTCGCCGTCGCCGGCGTCGATCCGAAGGACTTTGGCGAAAAGATGGCGGCCGGCTACCCCGGCGTCCGTCCCAGCGCGTGGGACCCTGAGCTCCGAATAAAAGACCAGGAGCGCGACGGCGTCTCGGGCGAAGTACTGTATCCGAGCCTCGGGATGCGGCTGTTTCAAATGGAAGATGGCGAACTGCGGGCGGCGTGCTTTCGCGCTTACAACGATTGGTTGGCCGACTATTGCGCGCACAACCCGCGGCGGCTGGCGGGAGTCGCGATGGTCTCGCTCGACGATCCGCTCGAAGGTGTCGAGGAACTCCGGCGTGCGGCGAACCAAGGTTTGCGCGGCGCGATGA
>JBOHWI010000421.1:0-1591 GCA_050736675.1 Binatus sp. (SeqCode) | reverse complement strand
GCTATGAACCCTGCGAGATCGCGCATCGTCGCGTCCCAGCTATAATCGCCGTCGGGCGCCGCCGAGCTGTCGCCGTGGCCGCGCTGATCGCAGGTGTACACGTGACCGATCGCGCGCAACTGCTCTGCGAGCGGCCGGTAGATGCGTCCCAGAAATCCGGTCGCGTGCAGAATGACGATTGGCGCGCCGTCGCCACCCCAGTCCAGCGCATGGATTCGGATTCCGTTGAGGTCGAGGAAACTGCTGCGCGGTTCGATTTTTTCCATCGATCAGATCTGGCGGCCGGCTTTGTTCTCAGCCGCCGCGGCCGCTTGATCGACCGCCTTCGCTTCCGACGATCGAAGGTCTTGCAGCGTGATCGATTTCAGTACGTCGTGGCGCGCCGAGCCAAGTCTGGCCAAAACGCGATCGACGCGTGGATCGCCCTCGGACGCATCGTCGCCGGCGACCACGGAAGAGATCGCATCTGCCAGGACGATGGCAGCGGGTTCGCGCGCAAGAAACAGTCCCTGACCCTGCTGAGATGAACCAGCGTCGGCTTCGATGATCCATCCACCCTCCTTCAGGCCGTTTACTATAGGAGTTACTGCCGTCTCAGAGACGCCGAGCTCACGCGCAAGAGTCCAGGGGGTGACAACCTCACCGCCCTGCGACGCGCGATCCGCAAGCCGCACCAGCGTGTGCACGGCCGCGGCGTACGGAAAATCGGGGGAGCCCGAGCCAAGCATCGGCAGCCGGTCGCCGCGCTGAATCGCCGCGGTCAATTCGGCGCCGAACAGAATCAGCGACCATGCGATATAAATCCAGACCAGGAAAATCGGCAGCGTCGCCAGCGCGCCGTAGATGGCCCGGTAGTTCGCTACTCCCACCTGAAAGCGCACGTAACCCCATTGCGCAAATTGGAAAAGGACCGCGGTCACCCCCGACCCGATCAGGGCGGCGCGGTATTCGATGCGCGTGTAGGGAAAAAACACAAAAAGAAAAAAGAACGCGCCCCAGACAAACATGTAAGGAGCGAGTTCGGTCAGAAACGGAAACTGCGAGATTCGCACCGAGAAGACCGCAGTGACGCCGAGCGCAGCCACGATTAGCAACGGCACCGTGAACAGCACGCTCAGGTAGTCGGAGAACTTGCGAAAATAACTGCGGCTCTGCGGCACGTTGAAGATCGTGTTGAGCGCCTGCTCGATGGTGCCCATCGTCGAGATCACGGTGATGAGCAGGAAGGCGCCGCCCGCCGAACCGAGCGCGGCGCCGTTGACGTTCTCGATGTAGGTCATGATCTGCGAGGAAGCGCCGGCCGAGCCAAGCGGCAGGTATTGCTCGACCAGCGGTCGCAGGCGATCTGCGCCGCCGAATCCCTTGACTACAGAAAACGCCAGCGCAAGGACCGGAACGATGGAGAGCGCGACCGTGTAGGTCAGAGCGGAGGCGCGAAGCAAGTCGTTATTGTCGATGAAGCCTTCGACCGCGTGGCTCAGGATGCGCCATACACGGAGCGCGGATTTGCTGCCGGGCGCCCGGGATTCGACCTCAAGGGCGGTGGTTTCAAGCCAGCCGGGAGCGTGTCGCGCCATGCTAGATACCGGAT
>JBOHWI010000420.1:0-5956 GCA_050736675.1 Binatus sp. (SeqCode) | reverse complement strand
CGAGCTGGACCTCGACGACAGCGCGTCGCAGCCGCGAGTCGCGGACCTGCTTGGATGGGCCGATGTCGTCGTCACCGGCTTCCCGCCGGGCCGCCTCAAACAACTCAGACTCGATCCTGAATCGATTCGACGGATAAATCCGCGCGCGATTGCGCTCGCCGTGCCTCCACTCGGCAGCCGCGGCCCCGACGCCGACTTCGACGCGAACGACGACCTGGTCGCCGCCCGCGGCGGAATCACCGGGAGCCAATGGGCGCGCAGCGGAAATCCCGTCGCTCTGGTGTTTCCGGCGGCGAGTTATTCGGCCGGCGTGATAGCCGCGACTGCGGCCGTCGCCGCGATTCTCGCGCGCGGCGCCAATGGGGCAGCGCAGGCGGTCGAGGTATCGCTGCTTGCCGGCGCGTTCTCGCTCCACACCGGGGCGATCCTGCGGCATGAAAAAATGACAACCCTCTATCACGGACCGCAGGATCCGCTCGGCCCGATCCCGGTATATCGCCTGTTCGAGGCTGCCGACGGCAAATACCTGTTCGCCGCCTGCGGCAACGCGACCTTCTGGGGCAAGTTCGCGATTGCGATCGGGCGCCCCGATCTCGTTGGCGACCCGCGTTTCGAAAATGCGCCGTGGGGAATCGCGGCCGAGCATTGGCAACCGCTCAAGGACATCATCGAGCCGATCGTCCGCACCCGCCCCCGCGCCGAATGGCTGAATATCCTGCGCCAGTGCGATGTCCCGTGCGCGCCGGTGATGACCCGTCACGAGTTCATCGATCACCCGCAGACTCGTGCGCTCGGGATGCGCGCCGAAATCGACGACCCAACTCTCGGCCGTATGGTTCAGCTGGGACTGCCGGTGTTCCTCAATGACACTCCCGGCGAAATCGGCGGGGCGGCTCCTGAAAAGGGCGACGATAGCGCAGCCTTGCAATGGCTTTCAGAAGCGCGCCGCGACGCTTCGCCGAAGAACGATCCGCGCATCAGCGGACGTCCTCCTCTCGACGGCGTCACCGTGCTCGACTTCGCCAGCTACATCGCGGGTTCGTACGGCCCGATGATCCTGGCGCAGCTCGGCGCCAAGGTCATCAAGATCGAAAGCCTCGAGGGCGATTCGTTTCGCCATTTCGGGTTCGGCTTTCTCGGCTGGAACCAGGGCAAGCGCGGTCTTTCAATAGATCTGACGACCGAGAACGGCCGCGAAATCATTTATGGGCTTACTGAAAAAGCCGACGTCGTGGTCGAGAATCTGCGGCCGGGCCGGATGCGCAAGTTCGGCTTCGATTACGAAAGCCTGGCGGCGCGAAATCCGCGCATCATCTATATGTCGGTCAACGCGTTCGGAAATCGCGGACCGGAATACGACCAACCCGGCTTCGATCCGCTGCTGCAGGCGCGTTCGGGCGCGATGGCGGCGCAGGGCGGCCACCACGGCCATCCGGTGTACCTGACTTGCGCGATTTGCGATTACGGCGCTGCGATGCTCTCCGCGTTCGGATGCGTGCTCGCGCTGCGTGCGCGCGAACTGACAGGACGCGGCCAGTTCTGCGAAACTTCACTGTTGCAATCCGCGATGGCTTTTCAGGCGGGCGAGTTCGCCTTCTATCCCGGCCGGCCCGACATGGAAAACGGCGGCACTGAGTATCGCGGGCGTTCGGCGCTCTCGCGCGCCTACCAATGCCGCAACGGCGAATGGCTATTCATCTCGCTATCGGATGAAACTCAGTGGAACGCGTTACTGACTATTCTTCCCGGACTGCCGAATACCAACTGGGATGCGGCGAGGGCGGAACCGAACGACGGCGCGCTTGCGGCCGCCATCGCGGAGCAATTTACAAAGCTCGATCGCGACAACGCTCTCGCGGCCCTGAAGAAATCTGCGGTTCCTGCAACCCGCGTGAATCAAATTCGTGAATTGTTCGACGATCCGCAGGTGGCCGCGAACGACCTGATCGCCGAGCTATCGCATTCGCAATGGGGGCGCGTGAAGCAAATCGGATTGCTGGCCAAATTTTCCGCGACTCCGGGCACGGTCGAGCGCGCCGCCCCACTACTGGGCGAGCACACCGACGAAATCCTCCGCGAGTACCTGGGCTACTCGCCCGACCGAATCGCCACCCTGCGCGCAGCCGGCATCGTCAGGTGAAAAAGTGATCGATGGATCCTGAGGCGGCCGCCGTCGTCACGCCGCACCTGCTTGCGCGCGAGGAGCTGCTGTGGTGCGGACGCCCGCATGATACCCCCGCGCTTCGATGGCGCGCGGGAGTGATTATACTCGTCGGAATCGCCGCGTTGATGCTGCGTTCGCTCCCGCTCGACTCCAGTCTGACAGAGCGCGCCAACGCCAATTCAATTCTGCTCGCGATATTAGTCGGGGTGCTGATCGCGGAAGCGATAGTGTTCCACACCTACCTCTCGAACACATATTACGGCGTCACCAACCAACGCGTGATCGTCGTGTCGGGATTGCGGGAGCCGGTTATGGTAGCGGCGCTGCTCGATCGCCTGAACACTCCGCAACTCCGCATTCAGCGCATCCACCGCCATATAGAATTGCGCGCTCTCGGCGAGCAGACGTTGCAACTCAGTTATCTGCCGTTCACAAACCCTTCCGTAACACCGGATTGGTTCGGCCCCGAGTGCTACCGGCTGCTCGCGCTTGAAGACTCGCGCCGCGTATGCGACTTGATAATCGAATCCGCGCACAAACTGGATTAGCTCCCTTTGCGGACTGGCCGGCGCTCAAGGCGCGGGAAGCGCGGGTCCTCCTCCCACGGGATGACGTCGGAGGTTTCGCACAGCCACGCGAGAATTCGATCGCGCGATTTGGCTTCGAGTTCCGCGCAATCGGGCCGGCCCGCGAGATTGCTGATTTCGAGCGGATCTCTCACGCGGTCGTAGAGTTCCGGCCGCTCGTACAGGCGATATATGTAGGTCCATTTTCGATCGCGCACCGCGACCGCGCGGCCCATCGTCGTCGGCTCATCGTGCATGATCGCCGACTTGCGATCGTAGGGAAACTGCGCGCGCTCGAACTGGTGCTCCTCGATCGTCAGGTAGCCGCCCTCGGAGAATGCGCGCTCGCGATGAGCGCGAAGCTCGCCGCGCGTAAGCGGCGCCAGGCTCTTCCCGAAGTGAGTATATTTCGGCGCGACCTCGCCGAACTCCATTATGGTCGGCGTCAGGTCGAGGAGTTCGACCATCTCGTCGCACACCTGGCCCTCACGCAGCCCGGGTCCCGCGATCACCAGCGGGTTACGCACCAGGCATTCGCTAACGCCGGCCGGCCACTTCTCTACCAGCCCGAAATCTCCCGCGTACTCGCCGTGATCGGTGAAGAACGCGGTCACCGTGCGCCCGCCGAAGCCGGCGCCGTCCACCGCTCGCAGCACCCGCCCAAGCTGGTCATCGACTCGTGAGATCATGCCGTAGTAGGTCGCGCGAATCTCGCGGAAGTCGTCCTCCTCCAGCCGCGCGAGTTCATAGCGGTCGTACATCGCGCGCATGTAGCGCGGCTTGTCGTCGAGCCTGGTCGGTGCCCGTGGTGGGATGTCCTTGCGGCTGTGCAGCGAGAACCATGGCTCCTCGACCTCGAATGGCGGATGCGGAAAGATCAAGGCCGCGAACAGCACCCACGGTTCAGGCGGGCCGGCGGCGAGCCACTGCTCGGCGCTCTGCACGGTTGCCTCGTCGAAATCGAGCACTACGCCGTCACGCTTGCGCCGGCCATGATAGAATGAGTGCCGCAACCGGTGGCCTTCCGGAAAAGGACACGGCTCGAACCCAACCTCGGGGCGCACGATCCATCCCGCAAAGTCGGTACTCGCCTCGGTGACGCCCGGCGCAAAAGTATCGCCCCGCTGCCCGACCCACGCCACGTTGTAGCCGCTCACCTTGAGGCTCTTCAGCAGATTCGGTTCCCACGGCTTGAGCAGGCTCGTGAGGGACCGATGGCCCCTGACATGCGGATACCATCCCGTGAACATCGACACTCGACTCGGCCCGCACAGGCTGTGCTGTGAGAACGCGTTGCGGAAGATGGTCCCGCGGCGCGCGAGCGCGTCGATGTTCGGGGTTTGCACGACAGGATTGCCGAACGCGCCCACAGAGTCGGCGCGCAGTTGATCCGGCATGAACATCACGATGTTGGGCCGATTACTCATCTGGAAAAAGGTCGCGTTATCAATTTACACGATCCGCAGATAGTCGGGCGACGGCAGTGGTGGAAACTTTGCCGACGGCAACGTCTGGTACCAGTACGCCACCGACGCGATATCGTCCTGCAGCGGCAGGAACTCCGCGCCCTTGCGCGGATCGCCCGTCCATCCCAGCGCCTGGATCGTCACCCGCAGGTCGCGCTTGAATCTGATCGGATCCGCGATATGCCACCGGTACATGCCGAACCTCTGCTGCGACGCGTACAGCCCGTCGGGCCGAATGACTTGCGCCAAGCCCGCGTAGGGCGTCGTGAACTCGCGATAGCCGCCGTTCTCCTTGCCGACGTCGAAATTGTACGAGCCGCAAAAATAATCCTCGGTCCCGGTGCCGCAAATCGTCGGAAACTCCGCGTCGCCGTCGATGAAAAACTTTATCTCGCCCTCACCCCACCATCCGCTGTTGTGAACTCCCCACGCCATGTACGTCCCGACGTATTGCCCGCGCCCGGCGATTCCATCGACGATCGTGTAAACCTCTTTGTACGGCAGCGGATTCACGCGCCGGAACTGAGCATGGAAGTACGCTGCATCAGTAGGTATTTCAGTGAGTACATAGTTGATTTGATAGAATAGTATCATTGCGGTCTCGGCAGTATTGGTCATGGTAATCCGGCATCGCTTTCTAAATGGCATTTCCCAATAGCAATTGAACGCGCTGCCGGGATTCACGCACACCGCCAGCGACGAAACCTGCGCGTACTTGTTCCATCCGCATGCGAAAAAATCGCCGACCGGACATTCCACCGACGGCACCGACGACCCATCCCAATAAATCCTCAGGATGCTCGAGCGCCACGGCCCCGTCGGCGTCATCCAGATTTGCGCGATCGCGCCCGCACCCGCGATATCCGCCAGCACTTTCACTTCACCCGGCTCGATCACGACGTACGGCGCGACCTTCCATCCACGGCCCAGCTTTCTCGCCGGACTTTTGGCTTTGTCCGGACGCGCCATCGCACCCTTGCGCTTTTCGCCGGTCGGATTTTCGGGACTTATCGAACGGCTGTCCGCGTCCGAAAGAATGGCGAGATTTCCCATGTGCATGCCCAGTCCGTTGAACGATGCCATCGCGCGCGCCTCCTTGTGACGAGCCGCGCAATTCTAGTCAGGTCGCGGCGCGATGCGGAAGGATTACGACCCGAGCCGCCGCTACAATTCGAGATCCACCGTCACAAAATCGTGATCGGAGGCGCGGCGCAATCCGATCGCAGACCGCGGCGTGACCACGGCCGCTGTCCCCAGAATCGGACGCAGCTCGCGGACCGCGAGCCAATCGAGCTTGGGCCTCATCGATAGCGGAATCAGTCGGGAAAAAGTAAACGTCGGGCGATTGGCGACGTTGGCGCCGTCAATCTCAAGTCCGTTCTCTCGCAGATGCGCAAACAAGGGCTCGTACGCCTCGGGCGAACGGAACCGGTCCGGATTGGTGATAATCTGCCACGCCGTCGCCAATAACCTGGAGCGGCTCGACAACTCGGTGGTCGTCGTATTCAGGTCGCCGCCGAAAATCGCGCGGCCTGCCGACGGAAACGATTCCAGGTACGTCGCCAGCTGCCGCGCGCGCCCCGCTGGTGCGCAGCGGCTGTGCAGATGCGCGACGCCCACCGTCAACTCCCCGCCGCCGAATTTCACGACGGTCACCAATCCCGTGGGCGTACCCACGCGCAACCAGCGACGGGTGGATTGGGGCAATCCCAGCCGGCCGGGCGGTCGATGCATCGCCACGGCGACCACGTCCTCGAACG
>JBOHWI010000419.1:0-4854 GCA_050736675.1 Binatus sp. (SeqCode) | reverse complement strand
CGCCCACTTTTTTGTTGGTGTCGCAAAAAGGGTTTCGTGACATAAACCGGCGCTGGGTAGACGGCGGTAGCGAGCGGAGAGGTGAGAGCCGATGATCGCCCTGACGCTTCATCCGACCGCGGAAAAGGTGCTCGCGCTGCTCGAACCTCATATCGAGCGCCAGGGTTATGAGCTGGTTTCAGTGGATTTTCGCAAGGGTACGCGAAACTCTCTGCTGCGGCTGCTGGTCGATAAGCCGGGCGGTGGAATTGCGCTGAGCGACCTGGAGAAGTTGAGCCCGACGCTGGGCGATTTGCTCGACGTGTACGACCCGGTCGAGGGCCGCTACACGCTGGAGGTCGCGTCACCGGGAATCAACCGGCCCTTGCGCAAGCTCGAGCATTTTGAGGCGGTGAAGGGCGAGCGGGTGAAGGTGCGGACGCATCGCGCGCGCGACGGGCAGAAGTCCTTCTTGGGCAAGCTGGTGAATGTGGGCGAGAGTGGCATCGAGCTTGACGACGAGACCAGCCGCAAGCGGCAGACGATCGGTTACGACGAGATGTCGGGAGCGAACTACGAATACGATTTTGATAAATGAAATAATTGGCGCGCTATTTCTTGCGCGTCCCGGGGAGGCGCTATGCAGGTCGATCTGAACCGGGTAATCGAGCAGGTAAGCAAGGAAAAAGGCATCGACAAAACGATCGTGATCAATGCGGTCGAGGAGATGATGCATTCGGCGGCGCGGCGCACCTTCGGGCCCGACCGCAATATCGAGTCGCGCTTCAACCCGGAGCTCGGCGAAATCGAGCTGTTCGAGATAAAGACAGTCGTCGAGAAAGTCGCCAATGGGGCGGCTGAGGCCGATGTCGCCGAGGCGCGCGCGAAATACGATCCCGAAGCGGAAGTCGGCGACGAGATTCTGATCAAGCTCGATACCGCCACGATGGGCCGGATTGCGGCCCAGGCGGCCAAGCAAAATCTCATCCAGCATATCCGCGACGCCGAGCGCAAACAGATCTACAACGAGTTCAAGGATCGCAAGCAGGAAGTCGTGTCGGGAATCGTGCAGCGCTTCGAACGCAAGAACATGATCGTCAATCTCGGGCGCACCGAGGCGATCCTGCCCGAGAAAGAGCAGATACCGCACGAGCGCTATCGCCAGGGCGACCGCATCCGCGCGCTGATTTTAGACGTCGATTTGTCGGAGAAAGGGCTGGCGATCGTTCTCTCGCGCACGTCCAACGACTTCCTGATGAAGCTGTTCGAGCAGGAGGTCCCCGAGATTTACGAGGGCATCGTCGAGATTCGTCAGAGCGCGCGCGAACCGGGAGGACGCGCCAAGGTCGCCGTCTACTCCAAGGATTCCGACGTCGATCCGGTCGGCGCGTGCGTCGGGATGAAGGGCACGCGCGTGCAATCCGTCGTGCAGGAGCTGCGCGGCGAGAAGATCGACATCGTGCCGTGGACCGACGACCAGGCCGAACTGGTTTGCCGCGCGCTGGCGCCGGCCAAAGTATCGAAGGTGATAATCGACGAGGACGAGCATGCGATGGAAGTGATCGTGCCCGACGATCAACTGTCGCTGGCGATTGGCAAGCGCGGTCAGAACGTGCGTTTGGCGCATCGCCTGACCGGATGGAAGCTTGACGTGCGCAGCGAGGCCGAGGCCGAAGAAGAGGCCCGCTCGGCGCGCGCGTCGCTCAACGCAATTCCGGGCATCGGCGATATCAACGCCGAACTGCTCTACCAGTGGGGCTTCCGCTCGGCGGAACAATTGGCGGAGGCGGACGAGACGGCGTTCGACGTCGAGGGTATCAGCCCCGAGCGCGCGACCCAGATAATCAACGCCGCGCGCGAGCACGTCGCGAACAAGAAGATCGCGGCTGCCGAAAAGGCGGCGGCCGCGGAAGAAGCAGCGGCGTCGGCCGCGGCGGCTGCGGCTGAAGCTGCTGCGTTGGCGGCCACCGAGGCCGAAGGCGCAGAGGCTGCGACCGAAACGATCGCGGAAGAATCCGCACCGGCCGAAATCACTGAAGATGCGGGAGAAAAGTAAATAGGTAAACCGCCGGAGCGCACTTGTATCGGATGTATGAAGCGCGACGCCAAGGCGTCGATGGTACGAATCGCAGTCGTGAACGATCACGTCGAAGTGGATTTCGAGGCGCAACAGGCAGGACGCGGCGGATATTTGCATCCGACGAACGAATGCATCGAGCGGTTCGTCGGCTCGAAGGTGAAGGAATTTCGTGCGCTCCGGCGGCGAATAGAACGTCCCGAACGGCTCGCGATCGCGGCGGCAATTAATCGCCGACTGGATAGAAACTTAAAGGTCGAATAGTATAACTGGGATGGCGCGAAAGCGGATCAAAACTCTTGCTTCTGAATGGGGATTTCCGGTCGAGGATTTGCTCGCCGGATGCGCCCGTCTCAAGCTCGGACATACCCAGTCCGAGTCTAGTCTTCTCTCACCCGAAGAGGCCGACAGGCTCAAGGCGGACCTCGACGAGCAGGTGCATCGCGCTTCGATCCTGCGCCGCGAAACCGTGCTCGAAACGAGCAGCGGCAAGATCTTGGAGAAGCGCCTCAACGCCACTGTGATGCGCCGGCGTCATGCCGAGGGCGGCCAGGCCGCCGGCGGCGCCGACACCCCTTTCCACTTTGAGGTGGAAGAGACCCGCGACGATTCGTTCGTGTCGCCGTTTCTCGGCGATTCACCGGCGGACGCCGAGACCCCGATCATGTTCGACTCGGAGCATCACGCGCGGGTTCCGGCCGCCGAACCGCATCGCGCGCCCGGGCGTGTCGCCGTCAAGCCTGAGCCCGAGATAGAGGAGATCGGCGAGGCCGACTACGAGGCTCATCCGCCCGAGGCTGCCGCTCATATCAAAGATATCGAACCTGAGCCCGAACCCGAGATTACTCACCACCAGCCCGAGCCTGCGCCAATCGTCGCCGAATCGGAGCCGGCGCCTGAAGCTGTGCGCGCCGCGCCCTCATCGCGCTTCGGTTATCGCACGGATCGCGTGCGCCCGACGGAAGCGGCTGACCGCGGCTCGATCAACCTGACTCGCGGCTCTCAGACCGGCCCGACGCTCGACGACGGACAGAAGGGACCGAAGGTCCTGGGCAAGATCGATCTGCGGACGAAGGCCCCGCCGCCGCGTCCGGCGTCGCCCGGCTCGCGCGCCGCAGCGGGCGCACCCAGTGCGCGCCCGGGACTCACTGGCCGCTTCGCTCCGCAACAACAGCCGTCGCAGCCGGCGGACGGGGCGCCGCAGCTTCCGCCCGATCAATTGGCCAAGCCCGGCGGGGGCCGCGGAATCAAGAAAAAGAAAGTCGTCAAGAAGGGCAGCACCGACCTTGCCGCCGAGCGCGAGATGCGCGGGCTGCGAGTGCCGAAGAAGCGTCGCGCGCTGCCCGGCAAGGAACAGCGCAAGACCGAGATCACGACGCCCAAGGCCTCCAAGCGCGTCGTGCGAATCACCGAGGGCGTTACCGTCGGCGATCTTGGCCGTTCGATGGGCGTCAAGGCCGGCGACCTCATCAAGAAATTGATGGAACTTGGCCAGATGGCGACGCTCAACCAGGTGCTCGACGTCGATACCGCCACGTTGCTGGCGGGCGAGTTCGGCTACAGCGTCGAGAATGTTTCGTTCGACGCCGAACAGGTTATCGAAGAGACGCCCGAGGAGGCCGTTGTCGGCGAGAGCGTTACGCGGCCGCCGGTCGTCACCGTGATGGGTCACGTCGATCACGGCAAGACCTCGCTGCTCGACGCGATTCGCCACACCAACGTGACCGCGCGCGAGTTCGGCGGAATCACACAGCACATCGGCGCCTACACCGTCGAGGCGAACGGGCGGACGATCGCGTTCGTCGATACTCCCGGCCATGAGGCGTTCACTGCGATGCGCGCGCGCGGCGCCAAAGTCACCGACCTCGTGGTGCTGGTGGTCGCGGCGAACGAAGGCGTGATGCCGCAGACGCAGGAGGCGATCAATCACGCTCACGCTGCCAACGTTCCCATCATCGTAGCGATCAACAAAATAGATCTGCCCGACGCCAATATAGACAACGTCAAGCAGCGCCTGACGCAGGTCGGGCTGGTGCCCGAGGACTACGGCGGCGATACGATCACGGTGCCGGTCTCGGCCCGCACCGGCGAGGGTATCGACAAGCTGCTCGAGATGATCCTGCTGCAGGCCGACGTGATGGAGCTGAAGGCGAATCCGTCTCGCCCCGCGCGCGGCACGATTGTCGAGTCGCAACTGGATCGCGGTCGCGGCCCGGTCGCGACGGTGCTGATCCAGGAAGGCACGCTGCATCAGGGCGATCCGTTCGTGAGCGGAACTTCATACGGACGCGTGCGCGCGATGCAAAATCATCTCGGCCAGCGTCTGACCGAGGCGGGACCGTCCACGCCGGTCGAAATTTTTGGCCTCTCCACCGTTCCCGAGCCCGGCACCGTGTTCACCGCGGTGGCCGAGGAATCGAAAGCGCGCCAAGTCGCCGAGTATCGGCGCTCGAAGCAGCGCGAGGGCGAGCTGACCAAGACCAGCCGCATCTCGCTGGAAGACTTGAGCCAGCGGCTGGCCGCGGGCGAGGTCAAGGAACTCAAAGTTATTCTCAAGGGCGGCGTGCAGGGGTCGGTCGCGGCGCTGGCCGACGCGCTCGAGCGGCTGTCAACCGACGAAGTGAAGCTCGAAGTAATTCACACGTCGGCGGGCGCGATTTCGGAAACCGACGTCACGCTCGCGTCAGCGTCCAAAGCCGTCATCATCGGATTCAATATCCGTCCCGAACCGAAGGCCGCCAACCTCGCGGAGAAAGAGGGCGTCGAGATTCGCCTCTACACCGTTATCTACGAAGCGA
>JBOHWI010000418.1:0-7762 GCA_050736675.1 Binatus sp. (SeqCode) | reverse complement strand
GGTCGCGCCAGTCCGGACGATAGTTGGCGAGGTCGGCAGCGCTGACAAGTCCGCCGTGCGCTTTCATGAACGCGACGAGCGCCCTTGCAACTTCGCCGTGATAGAAATTCGTGACCGGATCGTCGCCGAGGCGCTTGAGCGTCGCGGCGAGATTCTTTGCGACGATCGTGTCGCCGGCATTGAATGGGGAGCCGTTGGGCTTCAGGAAAACCTGGCTCAGCCCGGGGTCGCTTTTGAGCTCCGGGGCGAGCATCGCGATTTCTTTCGCCAGGTGCGGGCTCGCGACGTAGCCATCGCCGGCTAGTTTCTCCGCTGGCGCCGCGATTTGCTGAAACTTCATGGTGCCGAAGCGTCTGAGCGCGGCGTCGATGCCTGCGATCTCGCCGGGTACGGCGACTCCGAGGATGCCGTCGCGCGCCAGGTCCTCGTCGGGTTTGCCATGGCGCATGTACATGTCGGGGCGGGCCTGAAGTGGCGCAGTTTCGCGGTAGTCGAGCGCGTAGAAGGCGCGGGCCTTCGCCATATAGATGAGCATGAAGCCGCCGCCGCCGATTCCGCACGCGGCGGGATTGGTGACGCCAACCGCCAGTTCGGTTGCGAGGGCTGCGTCCACGGCGTTGCCGCCGTGCTTGAGAATCTCGATACCGGCGCGGGCGGCGTCCTCGCTTTCCGACACGACCATTCCGTGGACGCCGACCGCTGAAGTATCGGGCGTCGCCGCAGCGGCATAGGAGGGTCCCGCGATGAACGTCGCGATCGCCAGTGCGACGGCGAAAAGTTGAATTCGGCGTGGCGTCAACATCACGGGCTTTACTAACAGCCATCGCCGATGGATGGAAGGACAGTCGAGCGGAATCGCACGGCGTTAGATTTCGCGATTGGGAAGTGCTTTGATCGAAGGGAAATTCGGAGGAACAAAAATGGACTTCGCTGAAATTATTTTCGAAAAGAAAGATCGCGTCGCCACGGTCACGATGAACCGGCCCGAGAAGATGAACGCGTGGACGCCGAAGATGGCTGCGGAGATGCGTACCGCCATGCTCGATGCCGAGCGCGACCCCGCGATCGGCGCGATAATCGTCACCGGCGCCGGACGCGCCTACTGCGCGGGCGCAGACATGACCGGGTTGTCGAATATCGCCGCAGGACACGCGGGCGCGCGGACCGCCGAGGCGCCCGATGAATGGCTCGGTGCGCAGCGCGCCGACTACCGCACGTCGTACTCGTGGCCGCTGGCGCTCAACACGCCGGTGATTGGCGCGATCAACGGCGCGTGCGTGGGACTAGGCTTCACCACCTGCCTCTACCAGGACATCAGGATCGCGTCGGAGAATGCGCGGATGGGATTGATCTTCACGCAGCGCGGGCTTGCGATCGAGCACGGCAGCAGTTGGATGCTCCCGCGAATCATCGGGCTCGCGCGCGCGACGGAGTTGGCAATCACGGGCCGGCTGGTCGATGCGAACGAGGCGCTCGAGATGGGACTGGTCAATCGGGTCGTGCCGCAGGACAAGCTGATGGCGACGGTGCGCGAGATCGCGTCGGGCATCGCCACGAAATGCTCGCCGCTCGGGGTCGCGCAGGCGAAGAAGATGATCTATCAGCATCTGTTCACCGACCTGGCCACCGGCGTGCGCGACGACGACGCGTCAATGGAGATGATGACGCGGTCGGAAGATTTCAAGGAGGGGGTGAAGGCGTTCGTCGAGAAGCGCGCGCCGAAGTTCACCGGCAAGTAGCGGCGGCTACTTGTCGAGCGGGTGCTTGAACTTGCGGTCCGGATGACGAATCGTCAGCACCGGGCATGGCGCCTTTTGCACCACGCGCTCCGCCACGCTGCCCATCAGCACGTGCGCGAGCCCTGTGCGTCCGTGGGTGCCGAGCACAATCAGGTCCGCGTTCTCGGCCTGCGCCGTGTGCAGAATCTCCAGGAATGGAGAGCCGACCTTTAGCTGGACCTTGACCTTCAGGCCGCCATCGCGCAGCTTGCCCGCAATCTTGTCGAGCTCCTTCTGCGCGAGCATCCGCTGCTCTTCGGCAATTCGGCCCATCGCGCCCACGTCCATCGCCGGGCCAAGTTCCGGCGTCATCATCACCGGTGCGAGCGGCTGATCGACGTGCAGGAGCACGACCTCGGCCGAGAACTTATGCGCAAGTTCCTGGGCGAAAGTCAGCGCAAGGCTCGAGTCTTCGGAGAAATCCGTCGCGGCGACGATTTTTGAAAAGGTTGGCACATCGGAACCATAACGCCCTGACGCCAATCGTGGCAAGGGACGCTGAAGTGTGCTTGGACTCGACCTGCGCGCCGGCGCCGCGTTACAATTGACGCGAAATCATGGGAAACTGACACGTTATGGCCAGCCGCGGATTGATCGCAGACTTCGAGCGCGCCTTCGACGAGTTCTTCGACGAAATGTTGATCGACCGATGGAAGGGCGGAACCTCGCCGTTGGAATTCGAGCGCGCGCAGGTCATCGATCATGCCGATCGTTACGAAGTACGCGTCGCGGCGGTCGGCGTCGATCCCGCAAAGATCCAGGCCGAAGTCTCGGGCCAGCGGCTCGCGGTTCACGTGCCGGACAAACTCGGCGGAACGCTCGAGAGTTCGTTTGCGTTCTCCGACTCCATCGACGGCGAAACCTCGACCGCCAAGTGGTCCGAGGGCACGCTGGTCATCACACTGCCGAAGACGAAAGCTCGGCGAATCGCGCTCAAGGATTCCTAATCACGCGCCGCGAATATCGCTAGCAATATGACGGACAAGGGCGACCTCCTCGCTACCGACGCCAGTGCCGCGCTGATTCACGTGCCTCCCCCCGCGGAGCTGGCCGCTTCCGAGCTCAAGGCGCGCGTGCCGCTCGATGCGGTTTCGCTGGAGCGCGCGGCGGCCAGCGATGGCGACGCCGAGCTGTTCGGGCAGAGCCGCGCGCTTGACGCGATTAGGCTCGCGATTGGAATCGACGCGCCCGGCTACAATGTTTTCGTCAGCGGCCTGCGCTCGCGGCATGAGCGCGATTCTGTCATGCGCATCCTCAACCAAAAAGCCGCGACGATGCCGACGCCGGGCGACTGGGTCTACGTAAATAATTTTCGCAATCCCGAATCGCCCGGCGCGATCTACTTGCGGCCGGGCCAGGGCGTCGAGCTCCGCGCGAAGATGACGGAGCTGGTGGCCTTCGTGCTCGAGCAGTTGCCCAAAGCGTTTCGGCGCGAGGACTTCGATCAGGAGCGCGCCGCGCTCCGCGACAAGTACAACAAGCGCGCGCAGGAACTGTTCGGAACGCTCGAGACGCATGCGCGCGAGCGCGGCTTTGCGATCCAGAGCGCGCCGACCGGCCAGGTGATTATTATTCCGCTGCTTGACGGCAAGATGCCGGAGTCGCCCGACGCGCTCAACAAGGCGATGGCGGCGAAGACCGATGCCGAGCGCGAGCAGCTGGCGAAAGCGCAGGGCGAGCTGCAGGACGAGCTGGCGACGCTGACGCTGCGCCAGCAGGAAATGATGCGCGAGCTGGTCGACGACATCCGCGCCATCGAGCGCGCTTTCGCCGCGCGCCTGATCACGCCGTCCGCCGAAGACTTAAAGCATCACTTTAATAATCCCGCAGTCGATGCGTACCTCGACCACGTCGCAGAGCACATGCTCGGCAATCTGGATCGCTTCCGCGAGCAGTCGCCGGCCGAACAGGGTCCAAAGCCGCCGGCGGTCGAGGAAGGCGCGCGATGGTTCGATTACCAGGTCAATGTAATGGTCGACAACTCGGCGATGCGCGGTGCGCCGGTGGTGCTCGAGGATGCGCCGACATATCGCAACTTGTTCGGCACGATCGAGCGGTGGATCGATCCGTTGGGGCGGTCGGGGACAAACTTCACGCGCATCATCGGCGGCTCGTTTCTCAAATCGCACGGCGGCTTTCTCGTTTTTGATCTCGAAGACGCGGTGGTCGAGCCGGGCGTCTGGAAAACGCTCAAGCGCAGCCTCAAGTCGGGGCGCATGACGCCGGAGACTTTCGAGCCGCTGCCGTTTTTCTCGATGAGCGGACTGAAACCCGAGCCGATGGAGATTCACAACAAGGTCGTGACGCTGGGCGGTGCCTACCTTTACAACATGCTGTACTTTTACGATCCGGATTTTCCGGATCTGTTCAAGGTGAAAGCCGAGATGAGGCCGTCGGTGGCTGCCGACGGCGCGGCCGCGGCGCACTACGCGGCGCGCGTGGGAGCGTTGGCGCGCAGGGAGAATCTGCCGCCGTTCGACGCGGGCGCGCTGGCGAAGATCGTGGAATTCGGGATGCGGATGGCGGGCGACAGATCGCGAGTGCTCGCGATGCTCGAGCCGATCGACGATCTCTCGCGCGAGTCGGCCTACTTCGCGCGCAACGAAGCCGCGAGTCGCGTGACCGCCGCGCACGTCGAGCGCGCTCTCGGCGAGCGCATGCTGCGGCTTAATTTCATCGAAGAAGAAATTCGCAGGCTTATCGCCGAAGGCACGCTCATCGTCAATATTCGCGGCGCGAGCGTCGGACAGATCAACGGCCTCGCCGTGCTGGATGTCGGCGGCTACAGTTTCGGGCGACCGTCGCGCGTGACGGCTACTGTCGCGCTGGGGCAGGCCGGCGTGATCAATATCGAGCGCGAGGCGCGGATGTCGGGCTCGACCCACGACAAGGGAATCATGATCCTTAGCGGATTTATGCGCGCGCGTTTTGGCCAGCTGCATCCGATCGCGATGACAGCGAGCATCTGTTTCGAGCAGTCGTACTCGGGAATCGACGGCGACAGCGCCAGCTCGACCGAGCTCTACGCGCTGATGTCGGCGCTGTCGGGCGTGCCGCTGCGGCAGGATCTGGCGGTGACGGGCTCGGTCGATCAATACGGCACCGTGCAGGCGATTGGCGGCGTCAATCAGAAGGTCGAGGGCTTCTACCGCGTGTGCAAGGCCGTCGGCCTGACCGGCACGCAGGGCGTGATGGTGCCGCGCACCAACGTCGCGAACCTGATGCTCGATCCCGAGACGACCGGTGCGATCGAGCGCGGCGAATTCCACGTCTATCCGATCGATACGATCGATCGCGGCATCGAGACTTTGACCGGCGTGCGCGCCGGAACCGTCGACCAGCCCGGCACGATCAACCATCTCGTCGATCAGCGGCTCAAGCGGATGGCGGACATTCTGCGCGATCGTCCGCTCGGCGAAACTCGCGTCGTGCAGGAGCCGGCGCCGAACACGCCCGCGCCCAAACCGCCGATGCCGCCGGAGCCTCCGCGCTAGCAAGGGAGCATCGTCGCGGATGCCGATAGATCTCCGCCTCGACCCCGCCGAGGTCGCGCTCTTCACCGACCTCTACGAGCTGACAGTCAGCGCCGCGTTCTTCGAGCACGGCTTCAACGACGCTGCGTCATTCGAAGTAGCGATGCGCCGGATGCCGCCCGGGCGCGGCTTTATGGTTGCCGCGGGCATCGAGCGGCTGATCGAGGCGCTCGAGGACTACCGTTTCGACGCGGCTGCAATCGAGCATCTCGATTCGTTGCGGCTTTTCAAACCGGCATTTCTCGAATTCCTTTCGCAACTCCGGTTCACGGGCTCGATCCGCGCGCTTCCCGAAGGCACCATCTATTTTCCCGGCGAGCCGATCGCGGAAATCCGCGCGCCGCTGATCGAGGGTCAGCTGATCGAAACGCTCGCGCTCAACCAGCTCGGCTTCGCTTCGATCGTCGCGACCAAGGCCGCGCGCTGCTTCGCCGTCGCGGGCGGCAGGCGCCTGGTGGACTTCGGTCCACGGCGCGCGCAGGGTCTGGACGCGTCGCTCATCGCGGCGCGCTCGAGTTACATGGCGGGCTTTCATGGCACTGCCAACGTGCTCGCCGGCCGGCGCTACGGGATTCCCGTCTTCGGCACGATGAGCCACAGCTTCGTGATGGCGCATGAGCGCGAGCGCGAGGCGTTCAGCGATTTCGTCGCGAGCTTCCCGACTCTCAGCACGCTGCTGGTTGACACTTACGATACGGTGCGCGGCATGGAGAATGCGGCCGGTGCCACCGCGGAAGTTCGAGCGCCGGGCGTGAAAATCCAGGGCGTGCGGCTCGACAGCGGCGACCTCCACGACCTCAGCCGCAAGGCGCGGCGCATTCTCGATCAGGCCGGCTTGGGCGATGTCGCGATTGTTGCGAGTGGGAATCTCGACGAATATAAAATCGCGGATCTCGTCGATGGCGGCGCACCGATCGATGCGTTCGGAGTCGGCACCGCGCTCGCGGTCAGCGACGACGCGCCGGCGGGCGACTTCACTTACAAGCTCGTCGAATACAAGGATCGCGCCCGGCTCAAGACCTCGGCCGGGAAAATTTCGACGCCGGGCCGCAAGCAGTTGTTCCGCGGCTATGCGCCGAGCGGATCGTTCTTTGCCGACATGGTCGGGATTGTGGACGAGGGCACGACCACCGTCGGACGCGAGTTCAAACCGATCCCGTCCAAGACTGTTCAGCTGCTGGAGCCCGTGTTCGCCAACGGCCGCCGCATAATGCCGCGTCCGACGCTGGCCGAGGCGCGCGAACGCGTGATGACCGGACTCATAACTCTCGACGCCCGCTACAAAACGCTGCGGCGCCCCGCGGAGTTTCCAGTGCGACAGACTGCGGCGCTCGGCGCGCTCGTGATTAGCGAGAAACTGCGTGCGCAAAAGCGCCAGGATTAGAATCGGCGCTCAGCCAGCCACTCGATCCCAAACCGGCGGCCACGCCCGCAACGAACGGCAGCGGCGAATCGCGAAGGTTCTCCGTGCGAAGCTAACGCGAAGCTATGCCGCCCCGACTTGCAGCCGCGATCGTTCCGGGCGCGCCAAGTGCGGCGGCAGCGTCGAGGAGACATCGCTCGGTCGTCGGCCAATCGATGCATGGATCGGTAATCGACACACCGTATTTGAGCTTGGAGCGATTCGAGCTGAGCGGCTGGCTCCCCGCCTCGATGTTGCTCTCGAGCATCGCGCCCATGATTGCGCCGCTACCGTCGCATACCTGGTCGACCAGCGTCCGCAACACCGCGGGTTGCCTCGTGAAATCCTTGCTGGTCTGCGCGTGCGAGCAATCCACCATCATGCGCGGCTCGAGCGCGGCGCCCGTAAGCAACCGGCGGCACTCTTCGATACTGTCGGCATCGTAGTTTGACTTGCGTCCGCCGCGCAGCACCACATGCGTATCGGGATTTCCCGAGGTGCGGATCACAGCGGACATTCCTTCCTGCGTGATGCCGAGAAAAGAGTGCGGCCGGCGCGCCGATTGAATCGCGTTGATCGCAATCTGCAGATTTCCCTCGGTCGTATTCTTGAATCCAACCGGCATCGACAGCCCGCTGGCCATCTCGCGATGGGTCTGCGATTCGGTCGTGCGCGCACCGATTGCGGCCCAGGCCACCAGGTCCGCGATATATTGCGGCGTTATCGGATCGAGCAGCTCGGTCCCTGCTGCGAGCCCGAGCCGATTTATCTCGATTAACAGCCGGCGTGCGATGCGCAATCCTTCGCGCATATCGCAGCTGTCGTCCATGTGCGGATCGTTGATTAGCCCCTTCCATCCCACGGTCGTGCGCGGCTTCTCGAAGTACATGCGCATTATCAAGTAGAGCCGATCCGACGTGGCGTCCTTCAGCTTCGCCAACCGCTGCGCGTAGTCAATCGCCGCCTCGGGGTCGTGGATGGAACACGGACCGACGATGCACAGCATCCGGCGGTCGCGCCCCGCCAGGATTCCGCGGATGGTCTCGCGC
>JBOHWI010000417.1:0-1555 GCA_050736675.1 Binatus sp. (SeqCode) | reverse complement strand
CTCAGGGCATGGCTTGCGCGATGTCAAGCGTGCGGCCGCGCCCCGCGTTGCGCGCCCATTCGCTTTGCGGTTAGCTCATCGTTCATGGCTCGGCTCGTACCTCACGGAAAGTACCTGCTCGACGGCGCGGATAAATTCTACTTCCGCGGCGTTTCGTACGGTCCGTTTGCTCCCAATTCGCGCGGCGAGCGGTATCCCGAGCCCGAGCGCGCCGCCGCCGACTTCGCCCTGATGAAGACGCTCGGCGCCAACGTGATTCGCCTCTATGTTCCGCCACCGCAGTGGATGGTCGAGGAGGCGCAGAAGGCGGGACTGCGCATGATGCTCGGCATACCGTGGCCGTTTCACATGGCGTTTCTGGATTCGCGCGACATGATGCGCGAGATCCGCGACGCTATCCGCAAAACAGTTCTTGAGACGCGCCAATTCGGCGAGACTATCGCCGCCTACAGCCTCGGCAACGAGATACGATCCGATATCGTGCGCTGGCATGGGCCGCGCGCAGTCAGCCGCTTTCTCGCCGAGCTGCGCGACCTCGGCAAACAAATCGATCCTGCCGCCCTCTTCACCTATTCGAACTATCCGTCAGCCGAATATCTCGACCTGAGTTTTCTCGATTTCATTTCATTCAACGTCTATCTCCATCGGGAGGAAGACTTCCGCCGATACCTCACTCATCTGATGGGGCAAGCCGGCGAAGCGCCGCTGGTGCTCAGCGAAACCGGCATGGATACGATTCGCGAGGGCGAGGAACATCAGGCAGAACTGCTTTCGTGGCAGTGCCGGGCGGCATTCGAACTCGGACTTTCCGGCTTCATCGTGTTCGCGTTCACCGACGAGTGGCACACCGGCGGAGCCGAGATCACCGACTGGGCATTTGGGCTGACCAGGCGCGATCGCTCGCCCAAACTCGCCTTCGACGCGGTCGCCAAAGTTTTCGCCGGAGGTCTGCCGCCTCCGCTCGCGGCCGCTCCCAAAGCAACCGTAGTGGTGTCTGCCTATAATGCAGCATCGACGCTCGGCGAATGTCTGTCGTCGATTCGCGAGCTTAGCTATCCGGATTACGAAACAATTGTCGTCGATGATGGTTCGACCGATTCGACTTCTGAGATAGCGAAGCAGGCCGGCGTCCGCACGATTCGCGTCGAGCACCGCGGTTTGTCCGCGGCGCGCAACGCTGGGGTCGACGCCGCATCCAGCGAAAGCGAAATCGTCGCGTTCATCGACGCCGATGCACGCGCAGATCGCGACTGGCTCTATCATCTGGTCGAGACGATCAAGCGTCGCGGTGCGGCCGCGGCGTCCGGCCCGAATTTCGCCCCTGATCCAGAATCGGCTCTTGCAGCCGCGATGGCCGCCGCACCGGGACTGCCGCGCGAGGTGCGCGCCGGTGACGATCGCCTGGCGCAGTTGTGCGGATGCAACATGGCGATTACAAAATCCGCGCTGTCGAAAGTCGGCGGCTTCGACCCGATGTTCACTGCTGCCGGTGACGACGTGGATCTTTCCTGGCGCCTCGCAGCCGCGGCCGAAACGCTCGCATATGCTCCTGGAG
>JBOHWI010000416.1:0-7751 GCA_050736675.1 Binatus sp. (SeqCode) | reverse complement strand
CCGTACGCGGCCGGAGAAGTGCGCGGCGGTGTCGCCGCGCCGACGCAGGTCGATCAAGCGCAGGTGCAGCAGATTTTCGGCAACGCGCTCTCCGCGCAGCCGGTCCTGCCCAGCCACTTCGTGCTGTATTTCGAAAAGGACAGCAACACGCTGACTCCCGACTCGCAACGCCAGTACCAGGCCGTGTTCGCAGACATCAAGCGCCGGCAAGTGTACGAGGTCGAGGTGATAGGGCATACCGACACGCTTGGCAACGCGGCACACAATCAGCAGCTTTCGATGAGCCGCGCGGAGATGATCCGCGATCGCCTGGTGCACGACGGAATCAGCCCCAAATCGATATCGGTTGCCGGCCGCGGGGCCCTGGACCCGGCAGTGCCGACGGCGGATCAAATTGCCGAACCGCGAAATCGGCGCGTCGAAATTACCGTCCGCTGATCAGTTGGAACCCGCCGGCCCAAGCCAGCGCACCGCGAGGAGCGTGATGTCGTCGGCCTGCTCGGCGCCGGCTGCGAAGCGGTGAACGTCCTCGCGCACGAAATCGACTACCGCTTTCGCGCTCGTCGTCGGCGCCGCCGCCAGCAACCGCTCCAGCCGTGCCCCGGAATACAGCGTCCGCTTCGCGTCCTGCGCCTCGGTCACGCCGTCGGTGTAAGCGAGCAAAATCTCCCCAGGCGCCAGCTGACGCTGTTCGATCGAATACTGAAAGTCGTCCACCGTGCCGAGCGGCGGTCCTCCCGCGAGCGGGAGACTGCGGGGTTCCGCTCCCGCGCGCATCACGAACGGCGCGTCGTGCCCGGCGTTCACGTAAACGAGCGTGCCCGAAGCGAGGTCGAGGATTCCCGCAAACACCGTCACGAACATCATGTTTGCGCCGCCTGCGCCCAATTCCTCGCTCGCCGCTGAGATTTTCGCGTTCGCGTCGTTGAACACCCGGTCGAGCGCGATCCGGTAGCGCAGCGTCGCGGTGTGCAACACCTCCTTGGTCATCGCCATGAACAAGGCGGCCGGCACCCCCTTGCCCGATACGTCGGCGATGGCGAACGAGAGCAGATCGGAATCCAGAAAGACGAAATCATAAAGGTCGCCGCCCACCATCCGCGCCGGCTCGATCGACGCGAACACCTCGACCTCGGATCGCTCTGGAGGACCGGGAAAGTGCCTCGGCAGTAGGCCTATCTGGATTGAGCGCGCTGCGTTCAGCTCGCCGTCCAACCGCGCTTCCATTTCGCGTTCGTGTTGCAGCTCGACCGCGAGCCGGCGGCGCCCTGCCTCGGCGACGCGCAGGTTCTCCGACAACATGACGCCGAACACCACCGTCGACGACAGAGCGGGATAGAGACCGTCGAGCAGGAGCTTCGAAAACTTGAAGCTCGCGAAGGCCGAGAAAAAAAGAATCGCTACGATTCCGATCAGCGCGGCGCCCGCGGTCCGCGGACTTTCGTAAGGCAGCACGAAAATGATGAGCAGTCCGGCGAACAGCACGATCGCAGCCTCGGCGAAGTTCAGGAACGCCGGACGGCGTAGCAGGTTTGCAGTCAGCATCGACTCCAGCGTCTGCGCCCAAACTTCAACCCCGGCCATTAAGCCGAACGGCGTCTGATCCTGGTCAGTTAGTCCGACCGCACTCAACCCCAACAGCACTGCGGCGCCATGCAGCCGCGAGGGGTCGTACGAACCATTCAGCAGGTCCGCTGCCGAAATGTAGCGGGCCTCGTACGACGGCGTGAAATACAGATACACGCGGCCATGCCGATCGGTCGGGACAAAGAGCGGGCCAACCGCAGCTCCTTCAACGCCCTCGGGGCCACTGACTATTCGGAGCGCGCCTGCGCCGAGGCCCACACGCAGCATTTCGAGCGCAAGGTCCGGTACCAGATTGCCCTGCGCGAAAACCAACAAAGGCACGCGGCGAGTGATTCCGTCGCGATCGGGCTTATCGTCAACCGCACCCTCACCCCGCTCGGCCTCGGCGATCTCAGCCAAGCTGCGAAAAAGCGTCGGATGGGTGGAAAGGAACGGGCGCGGGTTGCCCCCCGATTCCAGGATCATCGTGACGCGCGAAAGCGCCCGCTGCGCGTGGGTCGCATCGTCGCTGCCGGCGACGGCCAACACTGTGGGGACTTTACGCAGCGCATCGGCGAGCACAGCTTCATGCGTGGGCAGCTTTGCAAGCTCACCGGCGACCTGTGCTGGAATCTCCGGATCGGAATCGACCAGGCGCCCCGGCGAGAGCCGGTCAGGCTCGGCGAATATAATGTCGATGCCGAGCACGCTCGGTTTGCCCGCCGCGATCTTGTCCACGAGCTGCGCCACCCGCGCGCGCGACCACGGCCATTGCCCGTACTGCGCCAGGCTCTTGTCGTCGATGGCGACGATTTCCACCGGGACTGGCTGATACTTGCGCGGCACAAGCTCTTCGAGCAAATCGAAGCCGCGCAGCCGGATGCCCTGCACGACGCCCGGGTCGAGCGCGCGCACCAACACCAGCAGCGCCAGCACTGCCAGCGCCGGCGCGCGCCCCGGCCCTGCCAAGATTGCGCGCAACCGGGTCAGCGCGATGCTTTGTTCTGTCGCGGCCTTGTCGTCAGATGACAATCTCGAGTCCGTCGTAAGCGGAGCTGACGGTCAACTTCTGCTGCGAGCTGTTGATTTCCGCGTACCGGCGCGTCTCGCCCAGCACTTTCTCGATCATTCGGTCGTCGAACATCGGCTCATGATGGTACATCACCAGATGCTTGACGCGGGCCATTTGCGCCAGCTCGACCGCGACCATGTTGCTCGAATGTCCCCAATCCTCTTTCACCGAGATCTGGTCGGCGAGCGAGTACTGCGCGTCGAAAATCAACAGGTCGGCCTCGCGGAAAAACTCGACAAACGGATAGTTCTCCGTCAGCACGTCGAACTTGTGCTCGGAATCGGTCGAGTAAACCATCGACTTGCCGTTCTTGGAGAATCGAAACCCGAAAGAATCGCTCGGATGGTTCTGGCGGATCGCCTTCACCGACAGGCCGTCGATTTCGTAGGTGCGCCCCGGCTCCAGCTCGACGAATTCGATCGTCGCGCCGAGCGATCTGAAATCGACTGGAAAACAAGGGTCGGACTGCTGACGAATGAAGGCGTCGCGCATCGCCTTGTGACAGCCGTGGATGCGGATCACGTTGCCGGGGATATAGGACGGGGTGAAAAACGGGAACCCCATGATGTGATCCCAGTGGGTATGCGACAGGAAAACGTTGAAGCGCGATTTCCTCGCCGGTCCATGCTTCGCCAGCAACGCGCTGCCGAACTCGCGCACTCCGGAACCAACGTCGCACAGCACATACTCGTTTTCGTTGCCGCCCGCCTCGATCTCGACGCAGCTCGAATTGCCGCCGTAGGTACCGCTCACCGAAAACGGGAGTTCGTTCGCGATGAAGGCGTCGATCGCTTCTGGGCTGTCCAATTGATGCCCGCGCGCCGCCAGCATCGCCTCGCGCACTTTGGTGCGGACGGCACGGTGTCCCAGCGGCGTCGGGATCGAACCGCGGCTTCCCCAAAATCGGATCAACATCGACGCCGACCCTCAACGCAGCTGCGCGCTTGCGTCTGCCAAAGTTTCGAACACCTGCACGACCAGCGAGAACCGGCTGATCTCGAAAATCTCCTTGACCACCGGCCCCAGCGCGGCGACCGCCAGCTTGCCCTTCGAGGCCTTCGATTGCCTCGACCCCATCATCAGCGCGCGCAAGCCGGCGCTCGAAATATACTCGACCGCGGAAAAATCAACCAACACCGCCGCACCGGTAGGAGTCAGGCAGCTCAGGAGTCTGGTCTGGAAGGCCGGGCTGGTGTCGTTGTCGATCCGTCCCACGGGACTCAGGATCAGAATGTCGCCGTCGCGTCGTTCGCCGATTTCCACGGAAACCTCCGCGATTTTCCAAGGGCCCAGTTTGAATTGCGCGTCAATTCTCGACATTTCCGAGTCAGGGTGCAAGCCGAAAGATCGCGCCGCGCACGGCGTCGTCGGAATCGCCGGTGAACTGTGAGACGTTGAATTTCGAACACCTCAATGGGCCGGCGGAACGCGCACCGTCAGCACGTGAGGGCCGCGGAAATAACGGTCGAATTCGCCGCCGCACACGGCGAGCGGGACGGAATCCGGTGTCAGCGGCGGCGGTAGCAACACCGCGAGCAGCGTCGAATCCAGCGTCGGCGGCGGAGCTGACAATATGGTGAGCACGACCTTCGGCCACTATCCTTGAAGTAGGATCGGCTAACGCGCCGACGCAGCTCGCAATTGCGTCAGAAAATTGCAGCTGCGATTGACGGAACGCCAGCAGGAGTGAGATAAAGGCACCGGGGAGGAATACAACAATGGGCAGATCAATACGTCTTGTAGGGGTCGCGGTGTTTTCGGCAATTGTGATCGGAGTTTTTGCTAGTTCGCCCTCGGCAGAAGCGATGGGCAACTGCCAAGCCAAGCTGGTAGGTAACTCTTACGATTGCAACTTCACCGATAACAATTTTCCACCATTTTCCAATTGCTACGAGTTTGCGACCGGAGGGGAATCCCAGTATTTCGACCTCTATCATCCGATTGATTGGGGCTGCGCATGTGACGCAAAGGGCTCTTCGAATTCGCCTTCGTTCAACAGTTCTTCGAACACTTTTGAATGCTCGGACGATTCCGCCCCTTTCCTGGTCAACGGAAAAATAAAAGGAAAGAAGCTTTTAGTTCAGGGAATAGGGTCAAACGGCGAGCAATGGATCGGTACCTGCACGCTGAGATCTTCGGCTTGCTTCTGATTTGAAATCGTCAAGAGTGCTGGCGTCCCCGACGGGATTTGAACCCGTGTTACCGACGTGAAAGGCCGGTGTCCTAGGCCGAGCTAGACGACGGGGACGTTCGGCACGAGGCCGGAAATACGAACGCGCGCCGTGCGCGCGCCTGACAGCCGAAGTTATCAGAGCCGCCAGAAGCGGGGCAAGGCGTTGCGGCCGGTCGTCGCGCCGCGCGCAGGATTCATCCGGTGAAATGGATATGTCCTACAATTTCAGCCACCGAATTGTCGCCCTGCGCGGCAAGCTCGGAGTCCAGCTCGCGATCGATCCGACCCAGCGCGCCCGCGCCTTCCTTCATCAGGGCCGAACCTACTTGCACCGCCTTGGCTCCGGTCAAATGCGCGATGTATGCGTCGCGTCCGCTGTTGATTCCACCGACCGCCACCACGTCGAGCAGGTTTTCGCTCTCTATGAAGAACGCGTGCGCCTGCGACAGCCCGCGTAGCTTCCCCGCAACCATCCTGCTGGTGATGTCGATCGACAGGTCCTTAGGCAGATCGTTGGCGCAGACCGCGATCGCGATGCGCATCGACTTGAACAGATCTGCAATCGCGCGCGGCTCGAACGGCGCGCGCGGCGGAATCTTCACCGCCAGCACGCATCCGGTCTCGCCGCGAACTCTGCCGAGCAGCGATTTCAGCCGCTCGAAGGACGCGAACGGCGCCACCGATTTCGCCACGTAGTCGTCGGCCAGGTTCAGCTCGACGATGCTGACGCCGGCGCGATCGAGCATCCGCGCGACGTCGACGAATTCGTCTTCGCCGGCGCCCACCACGCTGCCGATAACTTTCTTGCCGTGCGGCGCGAGTTCGCCGGCGATCGCCGCAAAGTACTCGACGCCCCGGTTCTTCAAGTTCTCAGGCGACTCGAGCCCTGCGCGATTGCACGACTTGAGCACGATCGCGCCGCCGTGCACCGCACACAGTTCGTAGATCTCGCCGCGTTCCGCCGAGCGCGCGCCCGACGCGTTCATCACCGACGATCCAAGATCGACGCCGCCCAGTCGAATCGAGGTGCGTTCCATCCCTCTTTCCTAATCCGCGCGATTACCCGACGGCAAGCAACGAAACATGGCGTTGTCTGGCGAATCGGCTACCGATAACTTCGACACGATGACCGACACTCCCATCCTGGTCGCGGGCGCCGGCGCGATTGGTTCGATTCTCGGCGGGATGCTGCACGACGCGGGGCACGACGTCACGCTGCTGGGCCGCCGGGCGCATCTCGAGGCGATTGCGCGCGACGGGCTCAGAATTTCCGGGCTGCTCGGCGATCGAATCGTCAAAGGGATAAACCTGGGCGACGATCCCGCGAAACTCGGCCGGCGGTTTGGGCTGATCCTGTGTGCGGTCAAAAGCTACGACACCGAATCGATCGCCGCGGCGCTGGCGAGTCATCTGGCCGACGACGGCGTGGTCGTCTCGATGCAAAACGGGCTGGGCAATATCGAAACGTTGATCGAAACATTCGGACGGCGGCGCGTACTCGGCGCGCGCGTCATCTTCGGCGCGGAAATGCCGTCGCCCGGACGCGCGCACGTCACGGTCTTCGCGCAGCCGGTCGCGATTGGGCCCGCGCCTGCGATTCAGCGCGAGGACTCCCCTGCCCTCGCGCGGCGTGCTCGCGCGATCGCCGCGATGATCGACGCAGCCGGCGTTCCCACGGTCAGCGTCGACGACATCATGCCCGTGCTGTGGACGAAGATTCTGTACAACGTCGCGCTGAACCCGCTCGGCGCACTTTTGCGACAGCACTACGGCGCGCTGGCCGAGGATCCGGACGTGCGGCCAATCATGGATCGCGCTATAGAAGAGGCGTTCGCGGTCGCGCGCGCCCTCGGCGTCGCCCTCGCCTTTGCAAACGCCGCCGAATATCGAAAACTCTTCTACGAGCAGTTGATTCCGCCGACGTTTAATCATCGCCCGACTATGCTCCACGATCTTCATGTTCGCGGACGCACCGAGATCGGCGCGCTCAACGGCAGGATCGTCGAGCTTGCCGATCAGCTCGGACTCGATGCGGAAACCAATCGGATGCTGGCGCGGCTGATTCGAGCTGCGGAACGCGCCCCTGAAAAGAAGGAGGGCCGATGAAGACCGCATCGATACGCCGCGCGAGCATGGACGCGATCGTCGCGCAGGCCGAGCGCGAGTTTCCGTTCGAGTGCTGCGGCTTCGTCATCGGCGACGACGAAAACGCGGTCGAGGAAGTCCGCCCCATCGCGAACATTCAGAACGAGATGCACGCCAAGGATTCGGCCGCCTTCCCGCGCGACGCGCGCACCGCGTTCCTGATGGAGCCGAAGGAGCATCTGGCGGTGATGAACGAGGTCGACGACCGCAAGCTCGCGCTTCGCGTCGTTTACCATTCGCATCCCGATCATGAGGCGTACTTTTCCGCGACCGACCGCGCGCAGGCGTGCTCATTCGATCCGTCGGAGCCCGACTATCCCGACACCATCTATATCGTGGTGTCGATCCGCGGCGGCAAATTCGCGCGCGCCGCCGCCTTCGCCTGGGATTCCGACAAGAAGGAGTTCGCCGAGGCGCCGCTGACTGTCGAGTGACGCGCGCGCGATCACTCAATTCGACGTGAAACCCGCCGTGGGTTTCACGCTTCCTTGGGCAGGGGTGACCCCTGCACCCAGCGCTAAGGGAAGATGCGGGACGGAGTTTACCCTGAGTACTCGTAGGGTCCCTGTTAGAACGTTGTTGGGTTGAAGATCGCAGCAGACGTCGGCGCCGACTGTGAGTTGATCGTGGTGTTGAAGTGTTCATGATTTTGGGTGAGCACCTGAAAAGCGCGGTTGTTTGCTGAGGTTTTGAGCGGGAACGTTTCACGTGAAACGTTCCCTCGTCCGGCAGCATCGGCCTGCGACTCCGAAGAATGGCGTCCGACGCGATTGCACTAACAATCAGTTGATCTGT
>JBOHWI010000415.1:0-4946 GCA_050736675.1 Binatus sp. (SeqCode) | reverse complement strand
GCAACGAAATTTCAGATTTGACACGTGCGATCCGGATACCGCAAGCAGGATTTTTTCAAGATGATAGGGCCACAAACCCCAAATTGTCGGCGTAGTCGCAGCCGAGCAACTGTACGATGACGGCTTTTGAAACGAACGACTTGATCGACGCCGCCGGCGACAGTCTGGGCGGCAAAAACTCGATTCTATACCCGCAAACCGAGTAGCCAAGGCGAGTCAGGTATGTCCAGAGATCGCGCGCGTTGTAACAGTGGAGATGGGTCATATCCCAACCGAGCGGATTGCGGATGCATCGCGCGTTCGGCGTCTGCACGATGAGCACGCCACCGGGCGCGAGCAGCTCAGTCATTCGCTCGAGCAGGTCGATCCCCTCGCTCAGCGGCAGATGCTCGATCACGTCGAGGCAGAGGATAGCCTCGAACTTGCGCACGACGGAATCCAGCGAAGCATGGGTGTGTCGATGCTCGGTGCCGGGATCGACGGTCTCGTACAGGCCAGAGAAGCCGGCGGCTTGAAACTTTCCTTTGATACGGAGGTCTCCCGCGCCGACGTCGAGCAGGCTGGCGGCGTTCTTCACCGCGTCGAAATAGATGGTTTCTATCTGCGAGAGGCCATCGGTGCTCCACCATCGCACGACCGGGAAGCGCGGCGCCTCAGTGGCAAGCTGCTTGCGGTTCCAGAACTGGGAGTACGCGTCGGCCATTGCAATATCAAATCGCTCGCCTCCGGCTGAAGGCCGAGTCAGTCGCGCGACACCCGCATTCCCAGCGGTAGAGCATCCACATGTTCACTAAGAGCAGGCTCGGAACCACCTGCTTGATACGGCGCCGAGTCGGCTTGAGTGACGTTTCGAGTATCCTCAGACACCACGCTGCGATAGAGCGCGAGTGTTCGCGCAGCCATTCCACGGATCCCGAATTCATTGATAACGCGCGCGCGCGCCGCGGACCCCATCCGTTTGCGCAACTCGGGATTGTCCAGCAACCGGTTGAGCGCTGTCGCGATCGCATCGGAGTCCTTGGGCGGCACCGTGAAACCGGTGACGCCGTCGGGCGATACGTAGGGAACGCCGGAATCGATGCGGGTGTTTACCACCGGACGTCCGCACGCCATCGCCTCCAATTGCACCAGTCCAAAGGCTTCGCTGCGCTCGCAGGACGGCAGGGCAAACACATCGGAGGCGTGATAGTAGCTGGAGAGATTGTCGTCGATCTGACCGAGAAAAATGACCCGGTCCGAGGTTCCGTTGATTGCGGCTTCGCGCTCGAGCTCGCCGCGCAGGGGGCCCTCGCCGACAATCACCAGCTTCGCGTCAACCTTGGCCATCGCCTGAATCAGAAATTTTGTTCCTTTGTAATAGACCAGGCGTCCCACCGACAAAATCATCCTCGGACCGAAGCGGCGGCGCAGCTTCTCAACCAGGGTCTGGTCAACCCGACCGTCGTCGAACAGGCTCGCGTCGATTCCATAGGGAATCAAATGGCATCGGTCGGCCTGCTCGCGAAGAACCAGCGAGCCGGCTGCGTAAGCCGGCGAGGTCGCAACGATCGCCGAGCATCGCTTGAGCAGCAGTCGTTCGAGCGGCTGGTACAGGCGGGCCAAACGGCGCTGGCGCACCACGTCGCTATGCCAGGTGATCACGAGAGCGCCGCGGGGTCGCGCGAGCAGACAGACAATCGCAGCCGCCGGATTGGGCAGATGCAGATGCACGATGTCCGCCTCCTCGCGCCGGATAGCATTGATCATCGCCGGACATATAGGAGCGGCGGCCAGCGTCATTACGCGTCCGAGCCGGATGACGTCGATGCCTTCGATACAGGCGCGGTCGCGACGCAGGCCATGGTTCGCGACGATCACTTTCAGATCGACGGACTTGCGCAGCGCCGAGCACAAATCGCGCAGATGCGACTCGATGCCACCGTGGCTCGGCGCAAAATACTTTCCGATCTGCAACACGCGGAGCCGGCTTCCGTTGGAGGTCATCGAGGGAACCCTACCATGTTGTCCGCGCCCGATTTGAGTTCATTTGGACGGACCGCGAACATTAAATTGACGTAACGGCGAACAGACAAACCAGACCTGACTTGCGAGCCATTTGCCCGCGCCGTCGAGTGGCGAGAAATGGATCCTTCTGATCTCGAACCGGCGACGAATCCGGGACTCGAGAATCCGCCAGTTGAAACCCTTGTGACCGTGGAACTTGACCTCAACCTCCGGCCCGAGCGAGCGGCTGTAGATCGGCCGCTCGATTTGGCTGCGCTCGTTCGCCAGCAGCATGGTCCGGAATTCCGCGAAGTCGTACTTTTCCCGGTGCTCGTAGTCGTCCAGGCGCTGCCATGCGGCGACGGAGCGGATCAACTGCTTGAGCGCCAGCGCGGGTCCGATTTCGACGGGTACGCCGATGATCACGGTGCCGGTCTGGGAAACAGTTCGGCACAAATCGTCGAGCGCTTGTTCAACCGCGTCTTCCAGGCAGTGCTCGAGCACTTCGGTGCAGAGGACCACGTCGTAGGCGCGGTCATGTTCGGCACGCGCAAGGTCGCTGGTCAAAACAAAGCTGATTGTCGGGAAGCCCCGAAGGCGAGCTTGGCAATCCTCGACCCGCGAGCGATCGATCTCGGCCCCGGCCGCGCGCGGAAAGAGGTCGTGAACCATCGCGAGAAAAGTCCCGTCGCCGCAACCATAGTCGAGCAGCCGGCCGCCTGCGTACGGTTCCACCATTCGCCGCGCCATTGCGTATCGGGTGCGATGGCTCCATTGAAGAATGCGGTTGCGCGAGAAGAGCTGCTTGCGCGAATAGTGGCCGGTTTGCAGGCAGTGGTCGAGTGATTCTTTGGTCATCGGAGAGCGTCGCAGACGAATCAGGCGGCAAGGCGCCTGCGATCCGCAAGGTCCCGATAGTACGCACGATACTGTCGCGCGACGGCGGCAACCGAATAAGCTTGCACGCGGGCAAATCCACGCCGCGCCATGTCGGCGCGCAACTCCGCGCTTCCCAGCATTTCGATTATCGCCTTCGCCCACTTCTCGGCATCGCTCTCCGGCAAGACTTTACCGGCGTCACCGACGACGTAGGGTATCTCGCCCGAGTCGCTGCCGAGCACCGGTACCCCGCATGCAAAAGCTTCGATCACCATGCGGCCAAACTGCTCTCGCCATCGAGGTCCGGTCTGACTGGGCGCGAGAAGTATGTCCGCGGCGCCGAGATATCGCGGCACGTCGCGATGCGGCACGAGGCGAATCTGGACGCGATCATTCCAGCCGCGAGCCGCTGCCCAATTGCGAAGCTCGCCTTCCATCGGACCGGCGCCCATGACCAGCAAGCTCCAGTGCGTCGAGCCGACGACGGCATCCATCGCGCGCATCATCAGATCGATCCCCTTCGCGCGGGTCAGTCTGCCGACATAGGCAACAATCGGGGGACGCAACCCGAGATCGCGCGCAACCGTTTGCTTGCGCTCGGGCGCAAGCGGCCGGAAAGCGTCGAGATCGACGGCCAGCGTTATGATTCGTCCGCGCTCTTTGGGAAAGCCGCGCCTGACCATCGACTCGAATACAAGATTGCCGCCCGCGATCCAGCCTTGCGCCCGCTCGCGCGCGGCGCGTTCGAAGCGGGAAAACGGGAACGGGTAGCGCTTGTCTATATTTTGCGCGGTGCGGAAGCAGAACGCCGCGTCCGACTTGGCCATCGCGCGTACGATTTGATAGCCGGCGTAAATGTACGGCTCCTCCCATGCATGAACGACGTCGAACGCGCCATTTCCGATCAGCGTCGCAAGGCCGCGGCGATCGTACGCAAAGATTTGCGTCCAATTCGTAAAGCGCGCGGCCAGAGGCTTCAACTTGACGCTCGATCCCGGCGGTTCCGGCTGCAGTTCGATCGGCCCGAGTCCGCTGCGAAACGCCATGGGCGCGGCTACGGTCACGTCAAATTGAGGATCGCGGGCGACCTCGCGAATCAGCGCGCGGTTTTCCGCGACCACGTACGAGTGGCCAATCGTCAGCACGCTTATGCGATCGTTCAACGGCTTTCTACCGTCGGCATCGACAGAGAAGAGATACATGCAGCCAAATCCGCGCGCTCCGCCGGCCGTGCGATGATGTACGAATCCCACGGCACTTCAGCAATCGAACCGGTCCTGCCGAGCACGCTCGTCCGATAGCCGATAGCGTCGAGCGCCGACGCTACTTCCGCATTGGTGCCGTGCAGCTCGATCATCAGGATCGGCCGGTGATGCATCAGGGTTTCATGTGCGCCCGCCAGCACGTCGGCTTCGGCGCCTTCGACGTCGATTTTCATCACGTCGGGTGGCGGCAGATGCGCTTCGCTCATCAATGTGTCCAGACGCCGAATCCGCACCCTCGCGGTACCGGCGGGACTGCTGGGAATCCGGCCGGTCGTTTCGAGCGCACCGCGGCTCGAGATTTCGGACAGCAGAAACCGCGCTTCGCCATCGTAGTTGCCGAGTGCGACCCGCATCACCTGAACGGAATCGAAATGGTTCAATCGCGCGTTGACTTCGATCTGATCGGCGTTTGCCGTCAGCGGCTCGAAACTCACGACGTGCCCTCGCGACGGATCGATCAGCAGGCACGCCAACGTCGAGTGAAAGCCGACGTTGGCGCCGACATCGAAGAACGTCATGCCGGGTCTGAGCAACGCGAGCATCGCGCGCTGCACGCCCGGTTCGGAAGTCCCCAGCAAGTAGCCCGCGTTGGAGCCGCCGGGGTTGAAGAGCAACCCCTTGCCGACGCCCTGGCGGATTTTTCCCGCCTGCCCCTGGATGCGCTTGGCGGACCATTCGAACGCGCGTCGAACGGCGGGATGTCTCCACGAGGCGTTCGATACTGCCTTGATCCACGAATGCGGCATCATCCCGACGATGGAAGTAAAAACGCTCATGAAGCTTTGAAATTCACGCGCGCGAAGACGACTCGTCCAGCGC
>JBOHWI010000414.1:0-6573 GCA_050736675.1 Binatus sp. (SeqCode) | reverse complement strand
ATCGCCGCGCGCGCGCTGCGGAGATTTCCATTCGACGCGGCGATCGAATTTGGGCGTGCTGATTTTTTCCGTGTCGGCATCTCAATTGCGCGCGAGGCGCTCGCCGATTGTAGCCGGTCGCGACGGTGTCGCGCCAAAGACGTGTTGATGAACGCCGGCGGGTTCCATGCACAGGTAGGCGGGAATCTTCGCGCCGGCTTTTCGAAAACGATCGGCAAGCGTGCGGTATAGACTCAAGCGCAAAGGCGTAAAGGTGCGAAAGCGCCCGTCGGCGCCGAGCACGTCCTCGCCGCACAGCATCGGATCGTCCGCGAAACGGCTGCGCGCGGCGCCGCGCAATCGCGGCGTCATCCGCAGCCCGCCCATACTGATGAACGAGATTTGTTTGGGCGGAACGATGTCGAGCAGTTCGTCGATTAGCAGCAGGTAGTCGCGTTCGGCCCCGCGATAGGCGATCAGCGGATCGAAATGGAACGCGACGCGGTAGCCGGCGTCGAGCACGGCGCGTGCCGCCGCTATTCGCGCGGTGGGCGCGGCGGTCAGATGCTCCGAGCTTCGATAGACGGCATCGGGCGACAAGGTCCACGAAACGAGTACGCGGCCGCGCGGGTCAACCGATAGAAGATTTTCGATCTCGTCGGTTTTGGTCTTGAGTTCCAGCGTCAGACTTTCACGGGTCGTAAAAAAATCGATCAGGTCGCGGCTGATTCCCGTGACCGAGTCGAACGCGAGCGAATCCGCCAGCTCGCCGGTGCCGACGCGGAAGCTGCGCCCGCGCGCGTTGGCCGCGAGCCGGTCGAGCTCTTCGAACGAGTCGGTGAAATTCGCATAGACCTGGAAGGCGGGATTGTCGGCGAGATATTCCTGCAGAAAGCAGTACGAGCAATCCATCGGGCAGTTCGACGCCAGCGTCAGCACCAGGTATCCGCAGCAGGCGAACTTCGACGAACCGGCGGGGCACGGCATCAGGAACGGAGTCTTGCGCCGCGCGATCACCAGCCGGCGCTTGCCCGCCCCGAACGGATCGCGCGCGCTGGATGTCGGTCGCGCAGCCTCGCGCGCGTCGGCGACATGCGTCACGGGCACCTCGCGCGGAAGCGCGCGGAGAATGCGACTCGCCAGCGCGGAGTTCGCGCATCCACGCTCGACAAACACGGCGTCGAGCTCAAACTTCATTTCTTACCGCCGAGCATTTCTATGATCCGGGTTATTCCCGGTCGCCTTCGATCGAGCGCTTCCAGCAGATGCGTCAGTTCGGCGCCGCTCCGCATCCGCAGCGAAACCGTGACCTCATCAGAGCCGAGCTCTTTGGGCAAGTCTATCGAAATGCCGCGGGGAAACTTAAGCGCCGAGACTTCCGAGCGCAGTTGCTCTTGCATTCTCTTAAGCCGTGGGTAGCGCAGCGCCCGCAATGCTTCGAGCAGCGCTCTCGCGCGCGACGGCGCAGGACCCGTGCCGCCGGCGATCTTCCGAATCTCACCGCGGTCGAGAACGGTGGCGACGCTGACGTGCTCGCGCACCGCGATTTCCTCGAGCATCTCGAGCGCCGTCACCAATTGGCCGGTACGAAGGCGCAGGTCGCGCGCGGTGTCGAGCAACGCGGCGCGTGAGCGAGGATCGAGCGCGAGCCATCGCGCGAGATGACTTTGCGGCAGCCGTCGCTCGGCGGCGAGCGCCCCAATCTCGGCGTCGATCGCGTCAGGATTCACGTGGAATTTCGCGAAGCAGGCAGTGCATCGATTTGATTGCGTATCCGATTTCTGGAACCGCGCCGGTTTGCCAGTTTGGAGATTGCTCGGCAACCCATTCGTACAGTTGCGCCGCGTCAACTTTGTCGCGGCGGCGAAGGCCGCCTGCATAGATACGGCATTTCTCGGCGAGTACTTCGACCACCGCTGTTCGCCGCGTCGGAGAAAGCCGATCGTCTGCGAGCAACTTCGTCAGCGCGAGAATGCGGAAGCGATCGAGGGCGGGAGTTGTCGCCGAGGTTTGATCGGGATGCCCGCCGCGACGCGTTACCAGCGGACTGTCGAGCAGGCCGACCTCGTGGTCGATGAGAGTCCGCAGCCACAAATCGTAGTCTTCGGCGGCGGTCATGATCTCGTCGAAACCGCCGCATGCGCGGAACAGCTCGGTGCGCATGATCGTGGCGGACATACTGATCAGGCAGGTGCGCAACGAGTCGACGAAAATATCGCCGGCGCGCTTGCGATGGCGGAGGCCAGGATTCACGCGGCGCCCGTTGCGAATCCAGATTTCCTCGGTCTGCGAGATCGCGCAGCGGGGATTCGCGCGCATAAATTCGAGCTGGCGCTCGAGCTTGGCCGCCGACCATAGATCGTCGGAATCGAGAAACGCGATGACCGGCGCTCTCGCCAACGCGACGCCGCGGTTTCGCGCTGCCGCGGGACCGCGATGGTCGATGCGCTCGAACCTGATCGTTCGTTCGAGACGCGCCAGAGCTTCGGCAGTTCCGTCGGTCGAGCCGTCGTCGATGACGATCAACTCCAACCCTTCGATCGATTGCGCGAGCACAGAACCGATCGCCTCGCGCAGCATCGCTCGTCGATTGTATGTCGGGATGATGACGGAGACTTCCGGCGTCATGGTGAATCGACGTGCTTGGCGGTGTCGGCGCCACCGACGGCGAGGATTCGGCGGCGCAGATCGTCGATTCCCTCGCCGGAAGTCGCAGAGCAGAAAATCGGCGGCACGCGCATTGGGTCGAAGCGTTTGAGCGCGGCGGCGCGCTCCGAGCGGCGCAATTTGTCGCACTTGGTCGCGACCGCAATCGCTTCTATTCCGCGCTCCGCAGCCATGCGCGCTAATGAGAGCTCGTCGTCCTGAGGACCGCGGCGGCAATCTACAAGAATCGCGATTGCGGTGAGATTGGCGCGGCCGTGAATGTATTCATGCATCATCGACGCGATTTTCGCGGCGTCCTCATGACTCATTTTCGCATAGCCGAAGCCGGGCAGGTCGCACAGCGCGAGCGTGTTTTCGTTGTTCACGGCGAAGAAATTGAGGCATCGCGTGCGGCCGGGGGTTTTGCTGGTGCGCGCGAGGCCCTTAACTCCGGCGAGCGCGTTGAGCAGGGAGCTCTTGCCGACGTTGGAGCGGCCGGCCAGCGCGACTTCCGCTCGCTTCCATCGCGGGCATCCGTCGAGTGCGAATGCGGACGCAACGAACTCTGCGGAGAAGCGAATCATGTTTTTCCGTTTTTCAGTTTTCAGTCGCTTTCCGCAGCCAGCTCGATGCGCGGCGGCGTCACCGTGGTTGCCTGCGAATCGAGGCGCGACAGTTCTGCCGTGAGCGCGCTGCGAAACTCGCGGAGCTTGATGCCGCGATGACGATCGGGATAGGGCGCCAGGAATTTCAACGCGGCGCGCAGATGCAGCCGCGCGCTGGCCGGCTCGCCGTCGCCGAGCTTGTGATTGGCGACCGACGCGCGCAGCAGACCGAGGTAGAATTCCCAATCGCCGGTATCGGCATCGAGCAGGTTCATCGCGTCTTCCATCGCTTCATGCGCTTCGAAAAATTCACCGCGATTGAAAAGCTCGACGCCCAAGGCGAGCTGCGCGTCGATTTCGTTCATCGTGATACTCGCGGCGACCGCGTTCGCCGTTCACGGGTCGTCGTCGGAGTCGGCGTTATCGACGGTCTTGAGGTTGAGGGTGCGCTTCAAGGTTTCTAGCTGCGCGACGAAGATCCCGCGAATGACCTGCTTGATGACGCCGTCGGGGACCGGTAACGACTGCAGCATATGGGTGTTCTGGTGATAGTCGATGAGAGTGCTCGCGCCTTCATCGCTCAGCTGGTACACGGCCTGGGTCTCGAGCATCGGATTGTTGACGGTGTTGTAGGTGATCTTTTTCTCGTCGGGGAAGTATTCGAACGCGAGCTCGGTGGTGATGGACTGTCCGCCCGGACCCGCGATATCCATATCTACAGTCTTCTTGTTCCCGTTCTGCGAGACGACGCGCACCGACTTGACCTGGTCGCTGTGAGTGTTTTCGACGTTTCGTATCGCGTCGAACACGGTCTGCTCGGGAGCTGGAATGCGCGCGGTGAAGTCGGCCTTCCAGACGTCGCCGTCATGCGTGATGTTCTCGGTGAGCAAGCCCGCTTGCCGCGCGCGATGCATTTGATAGTAATGCCAGCCGACGATCGCGACGACCGCGAGCACGATCACTCCACCCAGGATTTTAGCTGCCGTCTTCATCGTAGAATCGCTTTAACCTCATCGTTCAAATGTGCCGACCAATTCCGCCGTTGCGAGGACGTGGCCTTTCATCGCGGACCGCACGGCGTCCGCGCCGGCGTTGTCGCCGACCGGCAACGTCGAGTCCAGCGCGAACAAACGAAAATGATAGTGATGCACTTTCCCCGGCGGCGGGCACGGTCCATTGTAGCCGATATGATCGAAACTGTTGATTCCATTTGTTCCGCCGCCTGGAATTTCTGCGGTTTGCGGCGTGCCAGGGGCCAGCGAAGTTACGCGAGCCGGAATATTGTACGCCACCCAATGAATAAATGTTTCACCGGGAGCGTCGGGATCTTCGACGATCAACGCAAACGATTTCGTCTTCGTTGACGGCAACGCGTTGCTCCATGCGAGCGCGGGGGATCGATCAGCGCCGGTACATGCATCGACAGAAGCAATTGCGCCTCCGGGGGCGAACGCGGTGCTGGTCAATATCATTTGGGCCGAGGCTGGACGGGAATAGAGAAACAGGATAGATAATAGCGCAATTAAGGTTCGGTGAAGATTTGGTATGCTTATGATCATTTCAAGGCTCGGAGGCACAGTTTAAGGCTTTGACGTGCATTTTGTATCGGAATCTCTGCAAAAATCAGTAACTTCACGCCGCAATAACAGGACAAAAGAGCAAAAAGTATCAGAAATCCTCTTAGGTCGCTCTTGACCGCCAGCGATGATTTTGAGACTCTCAAAGAGACTCATGGTGAGCGTAAGGGGCGGCTGAATCAATCGACCGATGCGAAAAAAGGCGTCAAATCTAGGCATTAAGCGGCAGAAGGGACTTACGTTACCGGGAGATATCATGGCTAGTGAACCAAAGTATAGCTTGCCGCGCGTGATGACGGTCAAGGAATTGTCCGAATATCTGCGTGTGCATCCATCGACAATCTACAAGCTGCTTCGTCGCGGAGAGCTGCCGGGCTTCCGGATCGGCACCGATTGGCGTTTTAACGCCGAGGTGATCGATCGGTGGTGCCTGGAGCGAAATATGAAAGCTCCGGACGGCGGCAGCTCCAGCAATAACTGACGCGCCCGATCGTCGAGTCGTTTGCGCGGATGCGGAGCAGTTCCGTCGCCGCGAAGTTGCGCGCTTCCAGCGAGGCGCGCTCCTTTCTTTTGGCGCAGGCACCGCGCGCTTGACCTGAGCACCCGCGGTGTCTCACCATACCGATCGTTCAGATGATTTCCCCAGCCCGCAAGAATGCGGCGCCGGCTCCGCAGCAGGTGCGTCGGCGCGGCTCGCTCGACCAGGTGTTGATCGACGCGGCGATGGATCTGTTCGCGTCGTACGGCTATCGCGGCACTTCGCTGGCGCGAATCGCGCGTGCGGCGGGCGTCACCAAGGGCGCGCTGTACTGGCATTTCGCCGATAAGGAAGACTTCTTCATCGCGGTTGTCGACAAGGTGCTCGGCGAGTGGGAACTCGTGTTCGAGAAATCGGCGCACGCGGCGAACGCGGTCGAGTTCCGCGCGGAATTCGGCCGGATGTTCGACACGATGGCCGCACTCAACGAGAAGAATCCGTGGGTCAGCCGCCTCCTGCTGATCATCGCGCTCGAGTCGCACAAGATCGGCCCGCGCGTGCTGCGCTCGATGCGCCAGGCGAACCTGCACGGCATCGCGAGCTTTCGCGAACTGGTCGAGCGCGGACAGCGGCTGGGAGTTTTTGACGCCCAGCTGGATCCTCAATGGGCGGCGACGCAGATCTTCTCGAGCTACCTGGGCCTCGCCATGCTGTGGTATCTGCACGGCCCGCGCTTCGATTTGCGCCGCTCGCTGCGCCGGCAAGCGCGCGAGTTCATGCGTCAATGGAGCATCGCGAAATGAAAGCCGGACTCATCTATGAAATCGAGTCGGTCAAGCCGCACGCCGCCGATCACGAATATCGCGTGTTCTGGGAGACGATGGAGCAGATCGAGCTGGCCGATCGGCTCGGCTTCGACTCCGTGTGGACCGTCGAGCATCACTTCCTGAACGAATTTTCGTACTGCTCGGCGCCCGAGGTTTTCCTGGCGAGTGTTGCGCAGCGCGCAGCGGATTCGCATCGGACACGGCGTCGTTGTGCTGCCGTTCAACCATCCGATACATGTCGCGGAACGGATCGCCGTGCTCGACATCATGTCGAAAGGCCGCGTCGAGTTCGGCACCGGCCGCGCGACCACGATGGACGAGTTGCTCGGCTTCGGCGTGCGTCCCGAAGAGACGCGGCCGCGATGGGCCGAGGCGGTCGAGGCGATCCCGCGGATGTGGCGCGAGGATCCGTTCACGATGCGCGGCAAGTACTGGACCGTCGAACCGCCGGTCTCCGTGAT
>JBOHWI010000413.1:0-5112 GCA_050736675.1 Binatus sp. (SeqCode) | reverse complement strand
GAGGAGATGTCAACAATTGCCCGCAACTCCCAAAATCGATTTCAGAACACTGTTTGTTTAGCGGCCTACTTGATCGCCAGCGCGTTCGGCGGGGAGCCTACTCCTCCGGGGACGTTCAGTGGGGCCGAGGTCAGGAAGAAATCGTAGCGGGCGTCGGCGGCGCAATCCTCAGCGAGCGCTTCGAGGTTCCACATTTCGCCTATCGGCATGCCGAAGAACGCGAGCATGTGGAAGTGCAGAAACTCCATTTCCTCGCCGGCGGGCTTCGGCAATGCTTCGAGTGCCGGCGAATCCGACGCGACCGCCGCCAGATGGTTGTCCCAGAGCCATCGCGCGGTGCGCTCGCTGCCCTCGATGCCCGGCACGACGGTCTCCTTCGACAGCTCCGCCTTAACGTGCTCGCTCGCCGACAGGTAGAACTTGGTCCATCCGATGCGAATCAGCAGGATGTCGCCGGCCCGCAGCGCGACGCCTTCGTCTTCGAGCGTGGCCTGCACGTCGTCGAGCGGAATCGATTCGGCCTTGGTAAAGTTGATCGACTTGCCGACGCGATCGTAGTAGCGCGCAACATCCGCGAGCACTCCGCGCCCGGCGATTCCGCGGCGCGCCAGGTTGTCGATGCCGAGGCGCATCCCGCCGCGCCCGGTGATCTGGTTGTCGGGAATGCCGTTGTATGCCCCGTGCATCGGATGCTTCACGTGGGCGAGCGCGTCCCATTGGGAAGACGCCTGCGGGTAGAAGTTGTCCAGGTAATCGTCGAGCACGAATTCCGCACCGGGGAAAAGCTTGACGGTGTGCGTATGCTTGCCGCGCGTGAACAGGGGAGGGTCGGGGATGTTGATCGGCAGGTTCATCGCGAACACCTTGCCCGAGCGAATCGACGATGCGGCCGCGAGCACGCGCTCGGGCGTAAGCAGGTTGATCGTCCCGACTTCGTCGTCGTCGCCGAACACGCCCCATGCCGCTCCTGCCGGAGCGCCCGCGCGCACCGGCAATTGGTCGTAGCTCGGAATTTTCGGCGAATGCCGCACCGCTCCTTTCATTGCGCGCGTTGCCCGCGCCGCAACTTCGGCCGCCACTTCGCCAACCTTCAGAACCGCCGCCCGCTCCATGCGCCCGGCCGCACTCTCGAGGTCGACGGTTGCACGAGCGGCGGCCGTCATGATTTCGGCAACTTTACGAGCTATCGGCTGGGCGGGCTTCTTCGGCGCCGGCCGCTTCGCGGCCTTGACCGAGAGCACGCGCTTGACCGCCTTGGCAGCGGCCTTTTTTCCCTTGAGCGCAATCGAAACGACTTTGCGGGGCTTCTGCGCCACCTTCTTGATGTTCTTTTTGGGCTTGGCCACTGGACCGATCCTCCCTGAAGTGCGCGAACGCGACCGCTTCTCTTCTTAACAAACCACCTGCCAATAACAAGACCATCGACGCGAGGGCGGTGAGCGAATCAACAGAAGTGGAGCGCGCGCAGCTCGCGATTACAGAGACCGGAACCGGGTTCGCGTGGCGCGAACCTGTCCGAGATCCATTCCTCCATTCGCTAACGCTCCCGTCGTCAGGACGACAACAGCGTGCCTTGAGACGGAGCATCGGCGATGGTACTGTACGGGATTGCTCCTTGCTCCAACCTGGGGCTGCAATCCGTAAGGAGGACTGTTCAGCGCATGCGGCGCTACGAAACTATTTTTATTCTGCGGCCTGATTCGGGCGAGCCCCAAATCAAGGAAGCCATCAAACGCTACGAGGGGATCATCGCGGCCGGCGCCGGCGAGATGATCGAAACCGAGGAGTGGGGCGGGCGCGAACTCGCTTACAAGATCAAGGGCGAGCGCCGCGGCTTTTACGTTCGACTCGACTACGTTTCGCCCGGCCCCGTGATGAACGAGGTCGAGCGCAATTTGCGGATTTCCGACGCGGTCTTGCGCTATCTGTCGGTGCTGGTGGACGACAACGCCGACGTGGCCAAGGCGCGCGAGGAACTCGAGGCGCGCAACCGCCGTATCGCCGAGGCGAAGGCGGCCCAGGAAGCGCGCGCCGCGGCCCTGATGGCCGCGCGAGAGGAGCGGGCCGAGGCCGAGGAAGCGCCCGAAGCTCCCGAAGAAATAATGGATGCGGCGGCCAAGGAGATCGCCGGGCCCGAAGGTGACAGGGAACCGGATTGAGCTCGAAGGCCGGCTGCTCGGCAAGCCCGAAGTCCGCATGACGCCCGCAGGCACCCCGGTCCTCCGTTTCACGGTCGAATGCGGCGCGCCGGGCGAAGAGCTGAGACTCGGGATCGTGATGACGGGCGAATCGGCACTGGCAACGAAAGCGCTCCTGGAGCCCGGTCGGCAGGTCAGGGTAATCGGAAGGATGAGAGCATTGAAGAGCAGCTTGAAAACGCAGCGCACGGACGCATACGAAGTCGTCGCCGCGTCGATCGAGCGAAATGAGAAGTAGAATTTTCATCAAGGAAATATCTTCAAGGAAGCTAAATGGCTGACGAGGAAAGATCGGAAAGAGGCGGCGACCGGCCGCGCGAAGGCGGCGGCGGACGCTATGGCGGGCCGCGTCCCGGCGGCGACGATCGCGGCGAAGGCCGCGGCGGCGGGATGCGTCGTGGACGCCCGGGCGGACGGCGCAAGGTGTGCCGTTTCTGCGCTGACAAGACGCTCAAGGTCGACTACAAGGACGTGCGCACGCTCGGCAGCTTCATAACCGAGGGCGGCAAGATAGTGCCGAGCCGGACCTCGGGCAATTGCGCCAAGCATCAGCGCCAACTTGCGGTCGCGATCAAGCGCGCGCGCGTGCTGGCGCTGCTGCCGTTCTCGACGCTCGGAATCTAGCGCGGCTTAATCCAGTGACGCGCAAGGCGGTTATCGGGATGGTTCGCGCGGCGGCGCTGGCGGGGGCGTTCTTCCTCGCCGGCGGCGCAATCCCGTTGATCGGCGGGATCCTGATGATGCTCGCGCCGGCGCCGATCATCGTCTATGCGGTCGGGCGTGCCAGTCCCAACCTGCGCGCAAATATCGCGGTTCTGCTCGCGACCGCATTGGTCGCGATTCTGTGGGGACCGCTGGGCGGTCTCGCGTACTTCGTGTCGTTCGGCATGGCCACCGCCATCACCTGTTACATGCTCGAGCGGCGCTCCTCGTTTGAAATGATCGCCGCGGTCGCCGCGGGCGCGATGGTGGCGGCGTCGGTCGTGGCAGCGCTGGTGATGATGGGCGGCGCCGACGCGCTCATCAAGACCGTGCACGACGAACTCGTGCAAGGGATGACGCGCGGGCAGGACTTCTACAAGCTGCTGGGCATGCAAACGACCATTCCGGCCGACACGCAGGCGAGCGTGGTCGCGATGACGATACGTTTGTCGCCGGCGTTCGCGCTGCTGGTGGCGGCCGGCGCGATCTTACTGAACCTGCGCGTGTTCTGGCGATGGGCCGGGCCGCAGCGACTGACGTACAACCTGTTCGGCGATCTGTCGCGCTGGTCGGCATCGGAGTGGCTGGTGTGGCTGCTGCTCGCCAGCGGCTTCGGACTGTTCATTCCGGTCCCGGCGATAAGCGATATCGCACTCAACGGTTTCATCTGTATCGCGGCGGTGTATTTCTGCCAGGGGCTGGCGATTATCGGGTTCTACTTTCAGTCGCTCGCGGTTCCGTCGATCGTACGCGGCATAATTTATTTTGTCGTGTTCGCGCAACCGGTGGTGGCTGCGCTCGTGAGCATCGCGGGCGTCTTCGATATGTGGATCGACTTCCGGCGGCTCAAGCCCCCGAGCCCGGAAGCGAACAACCTGGGCGATTTCTTCTAAGATGAGAAAGCAAACCCGTAACCCCAACAGAACCCTCACCCCAGGCGCGGACGCCGTTCCCTCTCCCGCACGCGGGAGAGGGCTATTCGGTACTTAGGAGACGTAGAGGACGATGAACGTGCAAGTCATACTCAACGAGGATCTTCCCAACCTGGGAAGGACCGGCGACGTGGTCAAGGTGCGCGCCGGCTACGCGCGCAACTACCTGATGCCGCGCAAGCTCGCGGTCGAGGCGGATCAGAAAAATATCCGCGCCTTCGAGCATCAGAAGCGCACCGCTGCGCGCCGGCGCGAGGTCAAGCGCACCGATGCGCTCTCGGTCAAGGCTAAAATCGAAGCGCTCGCGCTGACCCTGACCGCGCGCGCGGGCGAGGAGGGCAAGCTGTTCGGCTCGGTCACCAATATCGATCTCGAACGCGCGCTGCGCGAGAACGGTCTCGATATCGAGCGGCGCAAGATTCACCTGCCCGAGCCGATCAAGCAGCTCGGAGAATTCACGGTGCCGGTCAAGCTCGATTCCGAGGTTGAGGCCAGCTTGAAGATTACCGTCGCGGCGCAAGCCGAGTGAGGACTGGCCCGATATGATCAAACTCTACGACTTCCTTTCCTGCCCCTACGGCCAGAAGGTCCGCATCGTTCTGGCCGAGAAGGCCCTGACCTACGACCTGGTCCCGGTCGATTTGAGCCAGCACGAAAACCGCAAGCCCGACTTCGTGCGGCTTAACCCGTTCGCACGCGTGCCGGTGCTGGTCGATGACGACACGACGATTTACGACTCCACCATCATCAACGAGTATCTCGAGGACGAGTATCCCGAGCCCCCGCTGCTGCCGCCGATCGGGTCGAGCGCGATGCGCTCGCGGGCGCGGTTGTTCGAGGATTTCGCCGACACCTCGTTCACGCCGCCGGTCGGCCAGCTGATCGCGGAAATCTCGAAGGCCGAGGGCGAGCGCGATCAAAATCGCGTTCAGCGGCTCCATCAGTCGGTCGAGCGCGTGCTCGACTACCTGAACCACGAATTGCAGGGCAACAATTTTCTGGCGGGCGAGTTCTCGGTTGCGGACGTCGGGTTCGCGCCGCGGATGCTGGTGCTGAACGAAATTGGAATCGACGTGCTCGGCAACAACCGCAACAACGTCGACGCATGGATCAAGCGGATGGTGGAGCGGCCGAGTATCCGCAATCTGCAAGGCGTCGCCGCAGTGCCGGTCGCGGGCGGCTGAGCGCGTTGCAGCATCAGGAGCGAGGAGTGTCTGCACGTCCATGGCGGGCAGGGACGCCCGCTCCACTGTTCCGGGAAACGCCGCGCGCCGTCCGGG
>JBOHWI010000412.1:0-10812 GCA_050736675.1 Binatus sp. (SeqCode) | reverse complement strand
GTTTCTTCATCTGCGACGGTCGAATTGCCGACGCGCCGGTCCCGGAGCTGATCACTATAATCGCGTCGGCGCGGCCGATCGCGCGGAGCGGCTCGCGCATCGGCCCGGCCGGGAGCATCCAGCCGTTGCCGAGACCGCGCTCGTTGCTGACCAGCACGAGATCCACGTCGCGATTCAAGCGTACGTGCTGAAAGGCGTCGTCCAGGATCACGGCGTCGAGCGGACCGAGCTTGGCGAGCAGCTCGATGCCGTCGAGGCGGCGCCGTGCAACCGCAATCGGACCGGTGAACGACTTCGCCATCATGGTTGGTTCGTCGCCCGCGTCTTCCGGTGAGATTTTCATCGTGCCGCCGTCAGCCACCAACTCGGCGCGAGCTTTGGATCGCGCGCGTCCGTAACCCCTGCTCACGATTGCGACGCGCAGACCGTGGCTCTGCAAGCGCCTGGCGAGAAACAAGGTGAAGGGAGTCTTGCCGGTTCCGCCGACGGTCAGATTGCCCACGCTCACCGTCAGCACGGGAGAGCGCCTTTTCATCATGCGCCAGTACAGATGACGCGCGCCGACCCCGATTCGATAGAATCCCGCCGCTGCTGCGAGCCCGACCCACGCCGGAAGCAGGCGAGCGGGAAGATCCCGCCCCCATAATCGCTCGATTCGTGGACGATTCGGACTCGGCGCGCTGGGGGGCATCGGTCAGCCGAGATTAATGAGCGCTTCGAGCTGCTTCAAGGCGAGCTGCGCGCCACCCGATCGGTGACCCACGGAGGTGCGCGCCCTTCGGCCCGCGGCTTGTCGCGCCGCTTCGTCGCCGAGCCACTTCGAGGCTTCTTTGATTATGTCGCCGGCGTCCTTGACGACTCGTGCGGCGCCCGCATCGAGGAGAGCCGACACTATCTCCTGCTGGTTTTCGTGATATGGACCGATGAGCACTGGGACCTCGACCATCGCCGGCTCGGCCGGGTTTTGGCCGCCGCGTCCGGGCGCGAGGCTGCCGCCGACGAAGGCGATTGATGCGCGGCGATAGAAGCTGCGCAGCTCGCCCATCGTATCGAGTATCAAAACGTCGGCGTCGCGCGCCGCGTCGGGTGAATCGAGTTTCGACGCCTTCACGTAATCGAGCGAGGCCGCGCGCAGGGCGTTTTCCACGTCGGGCGTGCGGTCGAGATGGCGTGGCGCAATCGCCAGCGCGAGCCCGGGGAATTTCGTGCGCAGCTCGCGGTACGCGTCCGCGATGACGGCGTCTTCGCCGGCGGCGGTCGAACCTGCGATAAAAACTTTGCGATTGGGCGCAAACGCCAGCAGCTCGGGGCGAATTGGTTCTTCATTCGCGATGCCCGCCGGCGCCGATTCGATTTTTGTGTTGCCGGTGACGACCACCCTTGCGGCGAGGTCGAACTTCGCGTACCTCCGCGCGTCTTCGTCGCTCTGGGTCAGAATCAGAGTCGCCCGGCCGAGCGCAGTTTGAAAGAGGCCGCGCGCGCGCAGGTAACGGCGCATCGACCGCTCAGAGATCCTGCCGTTGACGACAGCGACCGTTGCGCCGGCGCGTGCCGCTTCGACGAAGTAGTTCGGCCAGATTTCAGTTTCGGTGATCAGCACTACCCGCGGCCGCACGCGCTTTAGGAAAGATCGCACAGCGCGCCGATTGTCGAGCGGCGCAAGCATGCAGGCCGCGGCGCCCGGAATTCGGCGCATCGCGGCCTCGCGCCCCGCCGCCGTCATCGTGGTGATCGCCATCACCGCGCCCGGATAGCGTTCCAGCAAGCCGTTGGCGACGGGCCGAATCGCCTCGATCTCGCCGACCGACGCCGCATGAATCCAGATTCGGGGCGCGCCCGCGGCATCCGGAAAATCTCTTTCGCTGTGCCCCATCCGCTCGCGATAGTCGCGCATGTTCGCCGGATGCGCGGCCAGCAGCGCAAACGGGAGGGCAGGATACCAGAGCAGGTTGTACAGCGCGGTTAGCATGGGATGCAGCGACTCAAAGACCGGAACCGGCTTCGCCGGCGCGAAGCTGTCCGAGATCCTTCCCTGCGCTCACGTTGCTCGCTTCGGTCAGGATGACAACCAGTTCGTCAGTTGACGAGGCCGCCGTTGCCGGCCAGGTCTTCGGGCGACATGAATTGCAGGTCGTAGAGCTTTCGGTACTCCTGCCCGCGCTCGAACAATTCATCGTGCGTGCCATCCTCGACGATCCGTCCGTGAACGACGACGACGATCCGGTCGGCGCGGCGCACGGTGGACAGGCGATGCGCGATGACCAGCGTCGTGCGATTGGCCATCAGATGTTCGAGCGCTTCCTGCACTGAGCGCTCGGCGGCAGAATCCAGCGACGAAGTTGCTTCGTCGAGAATCAGAATCGGCGCGTCCTTGAGCAGCGCCCGCGCGATCGCAATGCGCTGCCGCTCTCCACCCGAAATCCGCACGCCCAGCTCGCCCACCATCGTGTCGTAGCCGTTGGGCAGACGTGAGATGAAGTCGTGAGCGTTGGCGAGCTTGGCGGCCGCGATTACGCGCTCGAGGTGCTTGTCGCTGCTGCCGTACGCGATATTGGCGCGAACAGTGTCGTCGAACAAAAACGTGCTTTGCGTCACCAGCCCGATTTCCGCGCGCAGCGACTTGAGCTGCAGCTTGCGCACGTCGATTCCGTCAACCGCGATGCGTCCCTGCTGGACGTCGTAAAAACGCGGAATCAAATCCGCCATCGTGGATTTTCCGCCGCCGCTCATCCCGACCAACGCCACGACCTTGCCGGCGCCGATCTCGAGGTTGATGTCGTGCAGCACCCATTCGTTGCCGTAGCGGAAACTGACGTTTTCGAAGGCGACGCTGTGAGACCCCGGCTGCAGTTCGATTCCGTTGGGATCGTCGGGTACCTCGCTCGGCAGATCCATCATCTCGAAAACGCGCTCGGCCGCGGCCATCCCCTGCTGAATGCTGTTGTTGGTTTTGCCGAGCGCTTTGAACGGCCGGTAAACGAGGATCATCGTCGTAAAGAATCCGGCAAACTGCCCCAGCGTGCGCGTGCCGGTCTGCAGCGAGCCCACCGCCCACCAAACCACCGCGACCACCGCGATGGCGCCCAGCGCCTCGATCAGCGGTCCCGTGAACGCCTTAATCCGTGCCACGCGCATGAAAATTCGGAACAGCCGCTTGAGCTCCCGATTGAAGCGCGCGCGTTCGTAGTCTTCCATGCCGAACGCTTTCACGACGCGATTTCCCTGGAAAGTTTCGACCAGCAGCGATTGCAAACCACTCAATTGCTTCTGCTGATTCTTGGTTTCGCGGCGAACTTTTTTGGAAAGACTTGCGATCGGCAGAACGACGATGGGGAAACCGATGAACGCGAGGATCGCGAGATGCCAGTCGAGCCAGAAGGCGGTCGCCAGCAGCGCGAGCAGCGACATGCCGTCGCCGAAAATCGAAAATAGGCCATTGCTCAGACTCGACACCACCATGCCGACGTCGCTGATGATTCGCGAAATCATCACGCCGGTCGGCGTGCGGTTGAAAAAGCTCAACGATTGGCGTTGGAGGCTCTCATTGAGATCGCCCCGGATGTCCATGGTGAGTTTCTGGGCGATGTACGCGCTCAGGTAGTCATCGGCAAAATTGGCCACTGCGCGCAGCAAAAATAATCCCGCCAGCATCAGCGAGAATTCCCGCAGCTTCAAGGCGCCGTGCGCATCGAGTTGATGAGAGACTTTGAGATTGGTGACCAGGTCCACCACCAACTTGATGATGAACGGGATTCCGGCGCTGGCCGCCGACAGCAGAGCCATCGCCAGGCCCAACAACAGCACGAACGGGAACAGGTACTTGCGCAGGTACCCGAACAGCCGCCACTGCAACGGCGTTAGCAGCTTCATGCGGCCGCCCTCGACGCGATCATTTCGAGCGCGATCGTCGCGACGCGTGCGGCCGCGCCCGGCGAGCCGAGTTTCTCGCGCAGCGCCTTCAGCGCGGAAACCGTTTCCTCACGGATCGTGTCGCTTAGCAGCGGCTCGGCCGCTCGCACGAGCTTCTCCACCGTCACGTCGCCCTGGATCAGTTCCGGCACGATCTGCCGGCCTGCCAGAATATTAGGCATCCCGATAAAATCCACACCCGTCACAAGCATCCGCCCTAGGATATAGGTAAGCGGCGACACTTTGTAGGCGATGACCTCGGGGCATCCAAGCAGCGCCGTCTCCAGCGTGGCGGTGCCTGAGGCGACCAGCGCGAGTTCGCTCGCCGCGACAATATTATAGGTGTCGTTTTCGACCACCCTGATTCCGCTCAGGTCAGTGCGTCCAACTTCGGCGAGTTCGGACAGCGCGAGCGTCGGCGCCAGCGCGAGCGCTATTTCAAGATTGTGATCGCGCGCGATAATCCGCGCCGCCTTGACCATCGGATCGAGCAGATAGCGGACTTCGGCGCGGCGACTGCCCGGCAGAATCGAGATGATTCGCGCGCGCGGCGGGAAGCCATGACGCTTCAGCGTCTCGTCCCGGCCATGAACTGTGGCGATCCGATCGAGCAGCGGATGCCCGACGAACGAAACGCGATCGCCTGCGCGATGGAACAACTCGGCCTCGAACGGCAGGACCACCGCCAGCCGGTCCGCGCGATCAACCAGCTTGTCGATTCGGCCCCGTCGCCACGCCCAGACCTGCGGCGTGATGTAGTACAGTACCGGCACGCCGTTGCGGCGGGCGGTGCCGGAGAGGATCAGGTTGAACTCGGCGTAGTCGATGAGGATCACGAGGTCCGGCTTCTCGCGCCGGATGATTCGGCGCAAGGTGCGAAACGCGTCGATCGTCCGCCCAATCGTCGAGGCCAGCTCCGAGAGTCCGAGCCCGTGGATGTCCTCGGTCTTGACGATCGCGCGCACGCCGGCGGCGCGCATTTTCTCGCCCGCGATACCGAACAGGTCGCACGAAGGATCGCGGGCGAGGATCTCTCGCGCCAAATCGCTACCGTGAAGATCGCCCGACGCCTCGCCGGCCACGATCATGATGCGGCCCCTGTGCGCGGTCTGTTTCAGGCGTTCAATAACCAGCGGCGGCGCTTCGGCTTTTGACGGCATCGAAACGATTGTGATTGAAAAACATGACGCCGCAAATGGCCCCGCAAACATCCGGCGAGTTGCCCACTGCCGGAGCGATGCTCAGCTCCTTTCGGCTCCGATTGCGAGCGCCCGGCGGGGGGCAGCGCCGGGATTCTTCCATTCCGAAAAATCGGTCTTCAGCATCTCCTCGAGCGCCTCGACCTCGGGCAGATAGCGCTCAGTCAACCTCGCCCTTTGCTCGTGTGAAAGCGGTGCGAATATTTCGCCGCGGCCGTTACAGAATTCCCAAATGCCGGTGCGACCAAGCGTCCTTATCACCCCGTAGGCATGACGCCTTTTCAGCCAGTAGCGGAGGTGCCGCGCGTTCTGGGCGAGCTTGCGGTTCTTCGGCGCGCGCTCGATCACATTAACCTGCCGTTGCTCGCGGGCCTGAGCCGAAATCGGAATCCGCGCCGTCCCAATAAAGTCGCACACCCGGTCCAGATAGTCCTGGGGATCGTCGCGCAGCTCTTCGTAGCGCATTATCAGAAAACGCTCGCGGTCGAAGTGTTCAAACCATGCCGCAAGTTGCCGCGCGTAGCGGTTGCTGTCGTCGATATTCGGGCGCGTGTTGAGCACCTCATCGAACGTTCCACGCACGAACGCGCCGCGGCGCAGCATTTTATAACTCGAATAGGCATGATCGACGGGGTTGCGGAACGTCACGAGGAATTTGCAGTCGGGCAGATGACGGCGGATGCGCACAGGCGCCTTCATCGCGTTGAAGTACGGACAAATCTCCGCGATCTTCCGCTCACCGGTCGCATAGCGGAAATGGCGCGCATACCACTCGACGCCCTTCGAATAGAAAGTGGTGAAGAACTGCGTCTCCTTGACTCCGTAAGGCAGATCGACATGGCCCACGAGCATGCGATGCAGCCAGGTCGTGCCGGTGCGGGGCGGGCCAAGCCCGATGAAATCGGGCAACCTAATGGGGTGATCTGACGCCATTTGGCTCGATGCGCCAGCGCAGGTAGTCAGCCTGAATTTTCATTTGGCGACGCGTCCAGACTAGCGCCCGAACGCCGCGGGCCGCAATCAGGCTCGCAAACTGCCGGTTGAGCCATGACTGATCAAGGTTCAGTTGTCGGGCGCGAAATTCCTTCGGATAGCGTTGCGAATCTGATCGACCGGCGAACCCTGCTCGGACATTCGCTTTGCCAGCAACACTTCCTGCGTGCAGATTTCGCACGCGGCGGCGTGCCTGCTGCGATAACAGTCGAGCAGGTTCTGATGCCCTTCGGCCTTGTCGCATCCGCAGTAACAATGCAGTTCCGCCAGCAGCGCAGGATTTTGCTCGGCGAACTTGTACGCTTCCTTTACCGGGCCGACGAACTGGTTCGGATCGAGCGTCAAGCGTCCCGATGCTCCTTTGGCCGCGACGGTCTCCGCCTCCGCTCGTCCCGAGCAGCAGCAATGGCCCGCGATGCACATCGCGCCGCGCGCGCCGTCGTGCCGATTCGACGAACCGCCGAGCACGGGCCAGAAGCAGGCCAGCGCAAGGATAGTCGCAACCGAACTGCCGAAAATGATTGCTCGTCTCATGCCGCACCACCCTTGTGCAGAGTTCTTTTGACGTCGTCAACGATGTCCTGGGCTTTTACGACTTCGCCGTTGTATTCGTGGACCAGCCGTCCGTCCGGCCCGATCAGCATCATATCAACCAGATGGCCGACCGAGCCATCGGGCATGACTTGCCGACTCAGCTTGAAGCCCGCAAGAGCTTGATCGATGTCAGCGGGACCGCCGGTCAGAAAATACCATCCCTTTTGGTCTGCGCCCTGCTGATGCGAGTAATCGAGCAACTGTTTGGGGCCGTCATGCTCGGGATCGACGCTGATCGAAACGAGCGTTACCTTGGAGCCGAGGTCACTGCCCAGCCGCAGCGCGACGTTCTCCAGCTTCGCCGTCTCCATCAGGCACGGCCCCGCACACGACGTGTAGATGAAATCCACCACCAGCGGCTTGCCTTTTAGCGACGCGAGCGAGACCGTGTCACCGTTCTGATCGACGAGCTTGGTGTCAGTGAGACAGCTCGCGTTGGCCGTGCCCAAATCGGACCCGCGACGGCATCCGGCAGCCGCGATCAGGCTGGAGGTTATTATTGCCGAAATGGCTAGAGATCTGAGATCGAACTGAATACTCATATGTATATCTCTTATCGATTATAGATCCGTTACTCTCTGAACGCACGTTACTCAGTGTGGCGGCGGAGTATTTGCCAGCACGACCGACCACCCAATCACTACTGCCAGCAAAATGCATTCGACGGCCACGTTGCGAATCAATGTCGTACGCGCGGCCGATTCTCCCACCGACCCCACCAGCCGGTAACGGTTGTAGCCGCCAATCAAAATTACCGTCGCGGCGGTGCCGACTTTCCACAGAAGCGTGCGACCGTAGAGCGAGTTCACCAGCAGATCGAGTCGCAATCCGAGTTCATCCCACGCCCTGATCGCGCCGGTCACTATCAGCACCGCGACGGACCATCCCGCAATCTTCGATACTCGCGACGTCGCCGCCCGCAGCCAGTCGGCGCCGGCATGTCCGAAGGTCGCGCCGGTCAGCAGCGAGACCAAAGCGCCGATCCACATTCCCGCGGCGGCTTGATGCGTGAAGTGAACGGTGACGGCAAACGCGCCCTTGTCGACCGCGTGGCTGGTGACGCTCTGCATTGCGAGCAGGGCTGCCGAGAGAGCGAATATCAGCGTCGTCGTGAAGCGACCCGGCGCGGGAATCCACGCCACCAACGCCAACAGCAGCGCAGTTGCGAGACGCCACGCCCATACGCGGCCCGCCAGAGTCTCGCGCATCACTTCCGGTACCAGTGGAATTGCTTCTCTGAAGGTCGAATCCGCCATTCCCGCGGCGATTGACAATAGTCGGAATGGCGCCATCAGCAGCACGATCAGCGCGAGCGCCCGCCACAGCGATGCCATGCTCCGGCTCCATCGCTCGCCGTCGGCGAGGTCGCGCGGCGCGCCCGCCAATGAAAAAGCTGCCGTTCCGAAGATCAGCACTTGCGACCCGACCAACGGCCACGCGAGAATTGGCTGCGGACCGATCACGCGCCGCCGCTTGCGACCGAGAAGGTGTACGAACCTTCGGTGTGATGCGTGTCGATGCAGACGACCGCCCACTTGACCGTGTAGTTGCCGGGCTTTAGCGGAGACACCTTGACCGACAGCCGGGTTCCATCGTCGCTGATCTGCGGCGCTCCCTCGGCCAGGTTCTGCCCGTCGGGGCCTGTCACTTCCAGTTTGGCGAACAGCTTCTCGATCGGCGCGTCGAAGTCGATCACGACCTCCGACGGGGGCGTCGCGAGTTTTTGTCCCGCTGCCGGGGTCTCCTTTTCCGGGAAGGAATGCGCCACGGCCGCAATCGGAACACACAACCCAATCGCCAGCAGCGCCGCCACGAATATGCACATCCTGAGTGTTTTCATTCGCCGGGTCCTCGATTGATAGTCCAGTTGCCCCACTTGGGAAAGAACGAGTCGTAGAAGATGTCGAGCAGACCGATTATGGAGGCGTGATTCGCGGGCACCGTCGCATTGTTAAGCGCGAATTGGGTGCCGATGCTCAGTTCATAGTGATAGCTGACATACGCGATGCCGGGTGTCGCCATGATCGTCGGAAAGGTCTGGCCCGATGGTCCCTTGATTAGTTGATCGTAGTTGAACTCAGTGAACAGGTAGAGATTTCGCAAGGGCCACTTCAGTCCGATGTCCTGAACGTTGTTGCTCAGGTACGGCAGCGAGTATTCAACCACCGCGTCGGCAAAAAGGTCGTGGCTCGTCTGCCCACCCAACGCCGGCAGATAACCGACATCGCCTTGAAATCCCAGTGGCCGAAGAAATTTGAGCGTCGGCCAATTGGGAAGGTCGCCCAGCCCCTTTTCCCAAAGGAATTCCGGACCAAGACTGGTGTGGCTCTGATCGCGGATATCCTTGTTGCCGACCGGCAGATCCGCGACCAGCGCCGCCGAGGTGAGAAACTCATGTTGCAGCGAATAGTAGAACGCCCATTTCGCCGCCACCTCAGGATTCTCGACACCCTGGTGACTGGGACCTTCGTAGGGAGAAACGTGATGCCACGCCGTGCCGGCCGCGAGGCTGAATGTCGGCATGTAGTTGTCGTCGATCCAAAGCACTTTCTCGCCGGAGAACCCGATCGAGTAGTCATTGCCGGCGCTGCTCTTGACCCAGGACGGCTCCAATATGTCGAGCTCATTTGCCGGAGTAGGATCCTCGGTTATCAGCGGTTCCAGGAATACGTAATCGCCCACCACTCCGTGCGCGTAAGCCGTGCTTGCGCACATCGCAAACACGAGCAGCATCGCGAGAAGGATTTTTCTCCGCATAAGCATTCTCACGGCCGGTTCAGGCCGTTACCAGGCTCTCGCGAGCCATCGAGACCCGCGAGTATCGTTCGGGCGAACGTTGAAATGTGAAAGTGCCCTGCTAACAGAACAGCTTGGGCGGAGGCGGATCGGGGGACTCGGCGAATCTATATTTCATGACCGGAACGAACTGAGAAAAAGTCTCGTGCGAAAGGATTCTCGCGCCGGTCTCCGGCTGGGCCGGGCGCGCGAGCGGAACGATGGCCGGTGAGCCGTCGAGCGATTGCAGCGGATGGCAAATGTCGAGCGAGATGGTTGGCCCCGAACGATCGGAAACGACGATCACCCCGATCGACGGGAGGCTCGCCATGATCATAACCAGCGCCATCGCGGCGGCGAGCCGACGCAGCGAAGAACGATCGATTCTCACTGAGGTCGCCATCGATTTCTGCACTTAGCCTTTGCCGCGCGCACGATCGACATCGGCGACGACCGCCTCTGGGCTCACATCGAGCGCGTTGTACTGGCGAACCTGATGCCCATCGGGACCGAGCAGGAACGCGGACACGGAATGCGTGATCGTTCCATCGCGCTCGCGCATCCGGCGCAGCTTGAACAACGCCAGGACCTGGTCGATTTTCGCGGGCGGCCCGGTCAGGAAGATCCAGCCGTTCCCGTCCGCGCCGTGGCTCTTCGCGTACTTAGCGAGTTCCGCGGGAGTGTCATGCTCGGGGTCGAGTGTGATCGACACGATCCTGACATCGGCTCCCAGAGCCGGACCAAGGTGATGCGCAATCGCCGCCATCTTTGCCGTCAGCAGCGGACAGGTCGAAGCGCACGAGGTGTAAATGAAGTCGATCAGCACCGGCTTGCCCTTCAGCGACGCGAGCAGGACAGGACTATCGTGCTGATCGAGCAGGCTCACCTGCGGCAGGCAGTCATTGCCGTTGGCCGCCGGATAGTCGCCCCTGGCTTCGCGGTCGCCGCACGCCGCCAGAGTAAGAACCGCCACGAGACTGACTATCCCGAGAACCCGGATATAGTATTTGAACGTCATCTTGCTATAGCTACTCAAGTAGTCAGAAGAGCGCGCGCCCCGTTTTCAGATCGCCGGCCTTGATACGCACGACTCCGGATTCGTCCTCGTGGGGCAGGCTGGCGGGTACGCACGACGCCTTGCCTTCGCTCATATGATCTATTGGGTAGTGGTTCCCGCACACGCGGCAAATCAATTCGTTGCCGACTATCCGGTAGCCGCGATGGAACGCGAAGCACTGGCGGCATGCGTCGAACACCGTGCGCACTTTGCCATCGTCGCCGCGCGCGAGCACGAAGCGCAGCCGCTTGCCGGCAGCGTCCCGGTAACAGAAAAGTCGCGCGC
>JBOHWI010000411.1:0-5072 GCA_050736675.1 Binatus sp. (SeqCode) | reverse complement strand
AGATGGACGCGGCCGTCTTCGTAGGTGCGGCCGGCGGTCTTGCCCCAGTCGATGTACTCGAACCATTGGATGCGCGGGCGGCGCACGTTGAAGTACCGGCACATCGAGGAGATGGCGCGGTTGAACTGCGCGGGCCGATGGCCGCGGAAAAATTCGGCGAGATTGCGATCGATTTCGCGGCGATGAGCGATGGGAGGAACAATCATTCGCACGAACAGGCGACCTCCGGAAGACACATAATGAAGATCATACGGAGGGGCGTCGATCAGAGTCAAACAAACTCGAAGAAAAGTCACTTTATACCGATGTCCGGTCGCCGCGGAAAGCTCGAAACCGCTTGTCTGCAGCAGGGTTGGCGCATTTCAGCCGCGAATCCCTAGCCGAGGGTGCCCGACGCTTTCAGGCGCGCGATTTCGTCCCAGCTAAGGCCGATTTCCAGCGCCACTTCCTCGGTATGCTGGCCGAGTTCGGGCGCCGGGCGATGCGGTTGCGAAGGGGTGTCGCCAAACTCTACGGGGCTGTTCACGACGCGGCATCCGGGAATGTTCGGATGATCGACGGCCGCGAAAGCGCCGATAGCTGCGGCCTGCGGATCTTCGAGTACTTCGGCGTCGGTGCGGACGGGCGCCCAGACGAGATTGTGGCGATCGAAAACGGGCGCCCAATCGTCGGCGGTGCGGGCGGCGACAGCACGATCGATTTCGTCGGTCAGGGCGGCGCAGTTCTGTGCGCGAGCGGTCGAGTCTTTGAAGCGGGGATCGTCAAGCCAATCCGGTTTGGCCAGCGCGCGGCAGAAATCGGGCCAATGGCGGTCGCTCTGGATCATCACGAAGTAAATCCATCGCGCGTCGGCGCATCGGTAGGAACTCCACAGCGGATTCACGCGCTGGTTTCGCGATTCGGATTGGGGCGAGCGGCCGGTCATGAGGCCGACGGTGAGGTCCGAGGCGTTCATCCATAGACCCATCGAGAAGAGCGAGATATTGACCTCGCGGCCGCGGCCGGTGCGCTCGCGCGCGAGCAGGGCGGCGGAGATCGCGCCTGCCAGGCCGAGGCCGACCGCATGATCGATCATCGCGGGACGCTGCGCGGGCGGCGACTGTCCGGGCTCCGCGATCGTCGCCATCAGGCCCGAGCGAGCCCATGCGGCGGCATAGTCATAGGCGGGGCGATTGCGATCCGGGCCGCGATGCCCGTAGCCGTTGATCGATCCGTAGATGAGGCGTGGGTTTCTCGCGGAGAGCGTTGCGTAGTCGAGCTTCATGCGCTCGATGGCGTCCAGGCGCAGGCTGGTGACGAAGACGTCGGCGCGTTCGATGAGCTTGAGCGCAAAGCTGTGGCCGTCGGCGGTGCGCAGGTCAACGGCGACCGAGCGTTTGTTGCGATTGTCAAGTTCGAAGGGCGGGCGGATGCGCGCGTTGGGGTCTCCCATCGTGCGCGTGACGAAGCCGCGAATCGGATCGCCGGTAGCAGGGTCTTCGAGCTTGATGACGTCGGCGCCCCAATCGCCGAGCACGGCCGTAGTGGACGGCCCCGCGACCCACATCGCAACTTCGACGACTCTGACGCCGTGCAACGGACGGTCCGCTTCTGTCTGATTCATAAGATCGAAGTGCTATCAGGAGTCGCAGACGGAATGAAGCCGCGCGCGCAGATTGTTTCTGCGCGGGCGGCTTCAATCGAGCGACTTGATTACAGTGCTAGCGGGCGCGAGTGGCGCGATGCATCCTGCGCGGACCGCGGCGGCGCACTCGATTGACGGTGAGTCGTTGCATCCGGCTCGCTTCCTTCAGGCGCAGACGGAGCGGACTACCGCCGCGGCCAGCGACCAGTTCCGACAGGCGCCATCGCAAACCGTCGGCGTCGATGCCGAGCGCGTCGCATACGCTGACAAACGACAAGGGACACGAAACGCCTTTGGCGAAGAACCAGTTCCAGGCTTCGTTAAAGGAATTGCGTTTGCGCAGGCTGGCGGAGCCGCCGAATTCCTGCACGATGTTGATCGCATCGGCCAGCACCGCGAGCATCAGGCGCTGCTCGCTGGAAAGCGAGCGGCTGCCAACCATCTCGAAGAATTGGCTGCGAAGGATAACGTCCGGAAAAGGTCGCGGGTCGGCGACCACGATGGTGGAGACGACGGTACTCATTGTTCAGCTTCCTCCCTCCCCCGAGCGAAGAGCTTGAACTCAAAAAACAAGCAGCGTACGAGCCGAAGCATCACTTGTTCAGAGCCTCGTTCTGCCTGATAGTATTCGACGGAGAAAGAAACTTATTCAGAGCGATGACCAATTGCAAGCGAAAAGTCAGAGCATAAATTTGCCTTCGCGCGCGTTGGATAAGCAAGGATTGTTTGGCGATAACGTCAGAATTAGCGTAAGCGAACCTCGCAAATGCGCCAAGGGCGCTTGTTATCGATGCGAGCGGACGGTCTGCTATAGTCGGTAACCGGTGAGACATTATCGACTCGAGGAGGACTGTGATGGCTGACTTTTACGGCAAGGAAACCTCGAAATATCTCCGGAACCTACGCCAGAACGCGCCGGACGCGTTCAAAGGCTTCCTGGATTTCGACAAGGAAGTTTTCAAGGACGGCGCGATTCCGGGCAAGACCAAGGAGTTGATGGCGATAACCGCGGCGCACGTGACGCAATGCCCATGGTGTATCGAGGCCCACGTTACGCGCGCGAAAGAGAAGGGATGCACCGACCAGGAAATCGCGGAGGCGGTATGGGTCGCGGCGGCGATGCGCGCGGGCGCGGCGTTCAGTCATGGCGCGATCGCGATGGCAGTGGCGGAGGAACACAAGCACTAGCAAGGTCGGCGCGCGTTCGGCAGCATAGTTGGTCGGCCAAGGTGGAAATGGATCACGCATTAAGAGATCGGAAGACGCGGCAGATAACGATTGGCGGCACCAAGGTCGGCGGCGATGCGCCGGTGGTGGTGCAGTCGATGTGCGCGACCCGGACGATTGACGTCGATGAGACGGTCGCGCAGGCGCATCAGCTGGCGAACGCGGGCGCGGGAATCGTGCGAATAGCGATCGACAGCGAGAAGGAAATCCCAGCGGTCAGGGAAATCCGCAAGCAGACCGAGGGCATCGTGCTCTCGGTCGATTTGCAGGAGAACTACAAAATCGCGGACCGGGTGGCGCCGCACGTCGACAAGATTCGCTACAACCCGGGGCATCTGCACCATATCGAGAAGTCGAAGACGATCGAGCAGAAGGTGAAATGGCTGGTCGATGTGGCGCGCGACAACGACGTCGCGATCCGGATCGGCGTGAATTGCGGGTCGGTCGCGCCGGCGTTCCTGGACAAGTATCCGGGCGATCAGCTCGCGGCGATCGTCGAGTCGGCCGCGTACCACTGCGACCTGATGGATCAGCTCGGCTTTACGCGGTTCGTCGTATCGCTGAAGGATTCCGATCCCAACAAGGTTTTGGACGCGAATCGGCGGTTCTCGAAGCGGCGGCCCGACGTGCCGATTCATCTCGGCGTGACCGAGGCGGGGTTGCCGCCCGACGGAATCATCAAGACCCGGATCGCGTTCGAGAAGCTGCTGGCGCAGAGTATCGGCGATACGATCCGCGTCTCGCTGACGCTGCCCAACGAGCGCAAGCACGAGGAAGTGCTCGTCGGGCACAAGATTATTGACGATGTCGCCGCCGGCCGGTTTATCTCGGTGCCCGACTTCGGCGCCGGACTGAATATAATTTCGTGCCCGTCGTGCTCGCGGGTCGAGAACATGAAGTTCGTCGAGTTGGCGCAGCAGGTCAAGGAACTGACGACTTACGCCGAGAAGTACAAGATCACGATTGCGATTATGGGATGTCGCGTGAACGGACCGGGCGAGACCGACGACGCCGACCTCGGATTGTGGTGCGGACCGACGACGGTGAATCTCAAGAAGAAGGATCGCAAGCTGGGATATTTCGGCTACGAAGAAGTGCTGCCGAAGCTGCGCGCCGAGCTGGATCGATTGATTGCGGAGCGGACGTCGGCGGCCGCTGCGAATTGACACTTAGTCACTTCTGAAGCGAGCATTTGAGGGCGAAAATCTGCCGCTTGCGGATTCATTGCACGTCCGTCTTTACCATCTTCTACTATATGTGGTGGTTTCCAGAGGAGCGTACCACCATCGGTGGGTTCGTTCCGTCAAAAATAGTTTTTTTCACTTTCACTTAATGTCTTCGCCAGAAGATCGCGTATGTGTTGATCGTGGGATCTTCTGGCGAGACGGCCAGGCAATTAACCAAGTCGCGCGCCCCAGCAATCACGGGAGGGCCGCCCGCGCCACTTCTTTGTCAGCGTTAACCATGAGTCAAGTCTAGCGCGATTGCACCTCGCCCAGAAGGCGGAAAAGTTCAGTCCCGCGAAGTGTAACGCAGCTGTCCAACTCGGTTGCTGGTCAATCTCCGGACGGGAACATCGGGTCCATGCGCGATCCTTTGCGCCTCGATCAGCGGGCGGTTTACTCGATCAAAATTACGGATGAACCGCAGCACCTTGGTCAGGTCGCGGATTCGATGCATTTCGCCTGGCCGAAACACGCGCGCGATCGAACGCCAGGCGCAGAACAGTCTCGGGCGGTCGAGCCAGACCACTTGGGTCGCGCGAGGCAGGCGGATATCGAAAGTTGCGAGCGCATAGTTGCCGTCGCTGATCCAATTATCACCCGCGTGCGCTTTCTTCATCAGTGTTCGGAATTTGGGGACGTCGTCCTTTCCCCAGTGCGGCTGCCAGATTGCGTCGAGGCAAATCACGGGCGCTCCCGTAGCTTCGCCGAGCCTTTGTGCGAGGGTGGTCTTGCCGCTACCGGCGCATCCGAGGACGACTATTCGTGGCATCGCGTCCTCATTATCGCAGGAGTTCTGCACAACCGCGCGAAGGCTCCCAGGAGCAGAAGCAGAATCTTGAACGCGCGCAAATGATGCGCGCTGTAATATGACCCTTGTATCTGCGGACCAGCGTATCAAGATAGCAGCGGGCGCGGCAGACCGCAGGACCCTGGGTCGAAGAAGGCCGTAGGTGAGCAAGGATCGCCGCGCCGGCTAGCTAACGCGTCCATAACCC
>JBOHWI010000410.1:0-4965 GCA_050736675.1 Binatus sp. (SeqCode) | reverse complement strand
GGTAGCCGCTGCCGGTCACCACGGTGCAGTCAGAGGTAGCGGTAAAGATTAGAAACGCGGCGCCTGCCGCCAGCGCCAGACCAGCGAGAATCTTGAGCTTGGCGGGACGCATCACCATTCAATGCTGTCGCAGCCAACTGCAAGCGTCAAGGCGCTGCCGAATCCGTCAGCATCACTTGCTTGATTCGCTCGGTCAGATCCATCACGCGCAGTCCGTCTACAGCGCTGACCGCCGGCTTGGATCGGCTGCGAACGGAAGCGACGAACGCGTTGACTTCGTCGGCCAGCGGATCGCCTTCGCCGAAATCGATTTGCTCCGCTGAAATTGTGGGGAACTGCGCGCCCCGCGCCGGCGGAGTCTTGCGGTAAATCTGGATACCGCGCGCCTCATAGTCAACGGAGATATATGCGTCGGGCTGGAAAAAGCGAATCTTGCGTTCGCGACGGGCCGAGACGCGGCTGCTAACCAGATTAGCGATGAGGCCGCTCTGGAAGCGGATGCGCGCGTTGGTGAGATCGATTCGATCGGTCAGGATCGCGACGCCGACCGCCTCGAGCGACGCCACTTCAGACGGCGCCACCGACAGGATAACGTCCAGGTCGTGCACCATCAGATCGAGCACTACATCGACGTCGGTGCCGCGCTCGGTGAACGGCGCGAGGCGATGACATTCCACGAAGCGTGGATTTTTCACGATCGAATGCAGATGCACGACGGCGGGATTAAATCGCTCGAGGTGGCCAATCTGAAGAATGCGCCTGCTGGCCGACGCCAGTCCGGCTAGGTTACGCGCCTGCGCGAGCGTCTCGGCCATCGGCTTTTCCAGCAGCACGTCGACGCCCGCCTTCAGCATCGCTGACGCGATCTCATGATGTGTCACGCCGGGCGATGCGACCGTCACGAGATCCACCTTGCCCACGAGCTTCCGGTAGTCGGCTATCGGCGTGGCGCCAACTTCCTTGGCCAGCGATGCCGCCCGCTCGGCGTCGATATCGACGATGTGCGCGAGCTTGATTCCGGCAATTGCGGAGTACTTGCGCGCGTGCAGAGTGCCGAGCCGGCCCGCGCCGACCACCGCGGCGCGCAGCTCAGACACTGGTTTCCGCATGACCGTATATTGTCACGTTTTTCGCGCGCGCGAGTTCGAGCGTGCGCTCGCGCTCCAGAATCAGCGCGACTCCCGCCTCGACGCCGATCATCGACGCTCCAATCTCGGCCAGCAGTTCCACCGTGGCGGGGCCGATGGCGGGACGATCGAAGCGCATGTCCTGTCCCGGCTTGGCCGCCTTGGCGACAACCAGGCCCGCGCCTACGAGCGTGGCCGCGCGGCGGATGGTGGCGTCGGTTCCTTCGAGCGCTTCCACCGCGGCGACCATTCCGTCGCGAACGGCCACGGTCTGCCCTATGTCGTAGCTGCCGAGCCGGCGCGCGACCGCGAATGCGAGGTCGAGATCGCGGCGTTGTGCGGTAGTCGGCTCGGGACCGGTTTCGACGCCGGCGCGTGCGAGCCAATGCGCGATCATCTGCACCGGATCGATCATTTTGATTCCTTCGGCTTCGACTTCGCGCGCGACGCCGCGCAGAACCGCGTCGTCGCTGAAACGCCCGATTCCCGCGAGCATCTTGAGCGCGCGCGCGTCGGGTGCGAACGAATCTTTCAGGCGCGCGCGCGAGATGCCGCCGGCCATCGCGGCTTCCGATAGGCCGGCGTTTTTGAACACGTCGATTATTTTCTGCAGCTCGCCGATCCTGATCCAGGTGACTTCGTCAGCGAGTGAGTCGAGCGCGCGCTCGCTTTCGTTGAGATGCGCTACCGCGACGATTTTCATACCGCGCCGGCGGGCCGCGCGTGCTACTTCGAGCGGAAAGACGCCGTTGCCCGCGATGAGCCCGAGCTTATTCACGCTCGCGGCCAACGACTCCGCGCTGCGAGTTGTTTATGAAATCGACCAGCCGCCGCACCTCGGCCAGCTGGCCGTATTCTTCGAGGGTCTTGGCGATTGCCTCTTCGCGCAGGAGTTTCGAGAAAAACAGCGTGCGGGTTGCGGCCTTGATCGCCGAGATCTTTTCGGCGCTGAAGCCGCGGCGCTGGAGCCCGATCTCATTGACCCCCGCGATTCGGGCGCGGTCGCCCGCGACCATCGCGTACGGCGGCACGTCCTGCGCGACCTTGGCGCCGGCCGCGACGAACGCGTGCGCCCCGATGCGGCAGAACTGATGCACGCCGCTCATACCCTCGAGACTTGCGAATTCCTCGAGCACGCAATGTCCACCGAGTTGGGTCGAGTTTACCAGGATGCAATTGTCACCAATTTCGCAATCGTGCGCGATGTGAACGTAGGGCATGATCAGCACGTGATTACCGATCAGCGTGCGCATCCCGCCAACCTCGGTGCCGCGATGAATCGAGGTGAACTCGCGAATCGTGTTGTCGTCGCCAATCTCAAGCGTCGCAGGCTCGCCGTGAAACTTCAAATCGGGAGTTGCGGCGCCGACCATTGCGAACGGAAAGATTCGATTGCGCTGACCGATAGTGGTGAGACTCTCGATGACCGCACACGGACCTATGGTGGTGCCCGCCCCGATCTTCACTTCGGGTCCGATCACCGCGCCAGCACCGACTTGGACGCTGGTGTCGAGGTCGGCCCGCTGGTCGATGATCGCGGAAGAATGGATTCGGCCGGCTATCGAACTTGCTCCTCGACTTCCATCGCGGATAATTCCGCCTCGGCCGCCAACTCGTTGCCGACGCGCGCCACCGCCTGCATCCGCCACAGCGGACGATGATATTTTACGATTTTTACTTCCATCCGCAGCTGGTCGCCCGGGATCACGCGGCGCCGAAAGCGTACTTTGTCCAGCCCCGTCAGCATGAACAGCCGCGTCGGATCTCCGCCCACCTCATTGAGTGCGAGGATCGCGCCCGACTGCGCCAGCGCCTCGACGATCAGCACCCCCGGCATCACGGGATGCCCGGGGAAATGCCCCGCGAAGTACGGTTCGTTGAAGGTGACGTTTTTGATCGTTACGACGCGGCCCTTGACCAGTTCGACAATGCGATCGACAAGCAGGAACGGGTAGCGATGGGGCAGCAGCCCCAGCACGCGCTCAAGCTCTGAGAGTTTCCTTTCGTGGTCGTCGGGCACCGGGAATTACTTTGCGCACCTTGGCTCGAGCGGCCTACTTCGAGATGGTCGACTTTTTGGCCGCATCCGAGCCGAAATCCGACGGCTGCGGTGCGCCCGCAAGCTCGCTATGGGTGCTCGCGGAGCGGACGGCGCCGGCCGCGCCTTCGCCGACCGAACCGATCGCCACGTGCATCGCGTTGTAGCTGCGGATGACCTGGTCGGTGATATCGATGCCCGGCGCGCCCCATAGGATCGATCCCTTCTCGAACACCATCGTGTAGTTGTCGCGCTCTCCCAGGGTGCGGATCACTTGCGCGAGATCATGTACGATCTTCGCGGTGATTTCCTGGTCTTTCGCCTGCAGCTCGTCCTTTGAGTCCTTGTAGTCGCGCTCGAAGTTTTTCAGCTTTTCCATGTACTGGTCTTGCAGGGCCTGGCGCTGATCCGGGTTCATCAGCATGCCTTTTTTTTCCATCTGGTCCTTGAGCGCCTGGACCTCACTCTGCTGCCGCTGCAGGCGCCCCTCCAGCGAAGTGACGCGGCCCTGAAAGTCGGCCTTGGCCCGCTTGCCGGCGTCGCACTCATTAAGTGCCCGCTGCACATCAACATACGCGAATTTCAGGTCGGCATGCGCCGGAACTGCCGCGGACGTCACTGCGAGTAACGCACCGAACATCGCACCGATGAACAACCGTTGCCTCATACAGCCCGGAAAGCCTCCTGTTGACTGCCTAATACCGTGAAACCCGTCCCCGCGGCACGCACTCACGCACGGGAAATATACACAATAGTACTTCAGCAGGCATCAAATCCAGTTGCCGGCATCCGCATCGTCGCCGCAGTCGAAGAGTTGATCTTCGTGGGCGAACCGATACTCCGAAGCTACAGCGGCGCGCCGGCGCCGACCTCGAACACCGTGCTCTGGTCCGCCGGCCGCGGGTTGATCGGAAAAGCGATATCCACCGCCAGCGGCCCGAATGGCGATTTCCAGCGAATGCCGAATCCAAAGGACGCCTGCAGGTCGCTGATATTAAGCGAATCCTTGAGCCGGAACGATTGGCCCGCGTCGCTGAACACCACCCCGCGGATTCCCAATCCCGACAGGATCGGGAAGGTGATCTCGTTGCTCAGCAGCAATTCCTTGCTGCCGCCGACGTCTTGCACGCTCAGCGGCTCGCCGCTCTGGCTGTATATCGTCACCTGCGGCCCCAGCGAATAGAGTTGATAGCCGCGCACGTCGCCGGGTCCGCCGACGCCGCCGGGGAAGAATCGCTCGTACAGCGGCAACTCGCCGCCAGTCCCGCTCACCAGGTTGGTTCCGATGCCGAACGTGACCCCCTGCGACACCACGAACGTCCCGAGCGTCTGGCTCTTCAGGAATGGGTAGAAATATCGAAAATGCGCGACGCCCTTGATGAACGAGTTGCCGCCGCCGAGCCCACCGAACTGCATGCTGAGACTCTCGATTGTGCCGGTGCGCGGATCGACCGGGTTGTCCACCGTGAAGCGCCGTATCGTGGGGGTAACCTGCGAGGTCTGCGTGTAGCCCCTGTAGCGCGCGATCTGGAAGGTCGTGAACTTATTCAGCCCCGTGATGCCGATGCTCTGAAACGAGTAGCCGAGTCCCGCCATTATGTCCTTCAGCGAGAACGGCCCGAGCTTCTTGAAGCCCAACTCGGTCAGGGGATAGGACGTGGTCAAGGTGAAGCCGGCCGAGGACTGGTCGAAGCTCAGCAGATAGGTTTTGTTGTCGAACAACTGCATACCCACCGCCAGCGGGATGTCCAGGAACCAGGGCTCCGTGTAACTGATGCTGTAGTTCTGGAACAGGAAGCC
>JBOHWI010000409.1:0-2723 GCA_050736675.1 Binatus sp. (SeqCode) | reverse complement strand
GCGTTGGGCAGCACGAAACGCGCGTCCTCGGCGGGAACGCCGGCCTTGAGCGCGCGCGCGTACAACTCCGACGTTCGCGACAGCAGCTCCGAAAATTCATCCTCCATGCCGGCGCGCCGCCACGATTCGGGCAGCACGAAAGCGAGCTTGTCCTGCTTGAATTTTACGTAGCGCTGGCTCTGCTGCTCGAAGCTGATCCCGATCCGATGGCGCACGAACTGATGCGACAGCGAGCGCGAGACGTTGGCGATGCCGAACCAGAACACGATCTGCTCGAGCGGCGACGCGTGGCCGGTCTTCAGGCGCTCGGTGATGAACTCGCGAATTTTGTCGTGGGTAATTTTATCGGACTTGATCTTGTCCCAGACTTCGATCGGCGTGTCGGAGGAGTAGCAGGAGCGAAAGGCCGCGTAGAGTTTTTCGAGCGGCTGTTGGGCGTAGTCGATCAACTTGACTTGCATTTTCGCCTGATTTTCCACGCTCTCCTGACGCCTCCCACAAATGGCCGAGCGCTTCGCGCTGCCAGCACTCCTCATCTTATTCCAAGCCGCAACCCGACCGCATCAGGGCGCGCTTCTTAAATCCACACCGCGTCGATTGCGCCGGCCGCGTCACATTTCAAGATTGACGGTCAATGTCTGCCATCCGCGCTCTTTCCGCCATCGACGCACTCTATCAACGTTCCCTCAAGCCTTTCCTGTTCGCCCTCGACGCCGAATATGCGCATCGCATTACGATTCGGATGCTCTCGCTGATGCCGCCGTTTACGCCGCCGCGTGAACGGCCCGAGCTCGGAATCAAGCTGTGGGGAACCGACTTTCATAACCCGATCGGGCTGGCGGCCGGGATGGACAAGGACGCCGTCGCTATCCGCGGATGGGAGACGCTCGGCTTCGGCTTCGCTGAGTTGGGAACGATTACGCCGCGCCCGCAAGTGGGAAATGAAACGCCGCGGGTTTGGCGAATTCCCGAGCGCCGCGCGCTGATCAACCGGCTTGGATTTCCCAGCGACGGGATGGAGGCGGTCGCGCCGCGAATCGCGCGGATGCGCAAGGCGGGCATTTCAATCCGGCTGGGACTCAACTTCGGGCCGAACAGCACTACGCCGCCCGAGCGGATTGCCGCCGATTACACCGCCCTGATGGAACGGATCGGGCCGCTGGCCGATTTCATCGTCATCAACGTGAGCTCGCCGAATACGCCTGGGCTGCGCAACTGGCAATCGCCCGAAAAGATGAGCGAGTTGTTCGCGGCGATGCGGGAAAAGGCCGGCGAATCGCCGCGCCCGGTGCTGGTGAAACTCTCGCCCGACCTGGAACGCAACGAGCTGTTTCGAATTTGCGAAACCGCGCTCGAGCTGGGGGTAGACGGAATCGTCGCGTGCAACACCACTGTCGCGCGGGAGGCGCTGGGCGTCTCGTCGCCGCATCCGGGCGGACTCAGCGGCCGCCCGCTGACGATTCGAGCGCGCGAGCTGATCCGCGACATCCATACGCATACCCGCGGAAAAATCCCGATCGTCGGCGTCGGCGGCGTCGCGACGGCCGAGGATGCGTGGCTGCACATCCGTGCCGGCGCCTCGCTGGTCGAGCTTTACACCGCGCTCATCTACGACGGCCCGGGCGTGGCTGAAAGGATCAAAGCGGGACTGGCGGACTTGCTCCGGCGCAACGGATTTCGTTCTATTGGTGAAGCAGTAGGGGTAGACCGATAGGTCGAGACATGGATTCTGAAAAGATTGTCGACGCGCGCTCGCTCCGCGAGCATCGCGATGATGCCGCCGTGATTCTAATCGACACGCGGCCGGCCAAGGATTTCCACGCCGGGCATCTTCGCGGCGCGCGGCACTTCGATCCCTTCCCGTTTCATCATACCGACACCTCCGAGCGCGGCATCGCGGAGTTCGGTGCGCAGCTCCAGTGGATATTTTCGGCGCTCGGAATCACTGACGCCGAGACGGTCGTGTTTTACGAGAATGAATCCGGAATGCGCGCGGCGCGCGGGCAGTGGGCGCTCGAATACGCCGGACATCCACGCTCGCGAATGCTCGACGGCGGCCTGAAGGCGGCGGCCAGCGAGCAGTTGACAACTAATATTGAAAAAATTGCGCCGACGGATTTCCAGCTCAATCCGCGCGCGCTAATTCTCGCTACCTATCCGCATTTGCTCGAGCAGCTTGGGCGCCCCGGCGTGCAAATCTTCGACGTGCGCAGCGACGCGGAATACTTCAGCGAACGCGTGCGCGCGAAACACGGCGGCGCAATTCCCGGCGCGTTCCATCAGGACTGGACGGCTGCGCTCGCCGCCGATGGAACCGTGAAAACGCCGGCCGAGCTGCGCGCGCAGTTCGAAGCACTCGGCCTCGATCCCGCGGCCGAGATAGTCCCGTACTGCCAGGGCGGCTACCGCGCGGCGTACGCGTACCTCGCGCTCAAAATCGCGGGCTATCCGAAGGTGAGGAACTATCTCGGCTCGTGGGCCGAATGGGGCAATCGCGACGACGTTCCCATCGAACACCCCCGCCGCAAGTGAGCGCGATGCGTAGCTTTCTGTTTCCCCTCAATACCACGAGTGCTTCGCTCGCGCCTCTTCCCCTCTACCTGAAGGGGGAGGATCGAAGGTGAGCAACTGTATTGGATAGTGCCGGTGGCGGCGGGTTGCCCACAGGGTCCACAGGCAGCGGGATCGCAATCAGCGTCCCGCCTGTGGACTTGTGGACAACG
>JBOHWI010000408.1:0-5621 GCA_050736675.1 Binatus sp. (SeqCode) | reverse complement strand
GGCTACGCCCCCACCACCGCACGGCATCTCGCGTCCAACAGCTCACCACCGCCGTCATCGAAGTATTTCCAGCATCGCGCGCACTTCGCGCCCGACGCGTGACGCCCCACCAGCGTTATCGCCGGATTGGCGGAGGTTCGCGCGAAGTTGCCGGTTCCATCGAGGGCGAAATCTTCGCGGCCTGCCGCCTGCCGCCTGATCTCGGCGGCTTCCGCGTCGCTTAAAATCGCAACGTCCGAGACGATGAACAAGTCTTTCAGCTCCTCGCGATACCGCGCGAGCATATCGGCCAGTCCGCTCTCGGAGCGATCGTCAGCGCCTATGCGGATTGTGGCGTCGAGCGGCGCGCCGATCGTTCCCGACTGGCGCATCGCTTCGAGCAGCTTGAGCGCCTCGTCGCGAACCTTGAGCAACCGCTCCCATCGCGCTTCCAAATCATCGTCGCGCCACGACGGATTCGGCGGATGCATCGTAGCCAGATGCACGCTCTCGAACCGCGCGCCCGGCATGTACGAGTAAACTTCCTCGGCCGTGAACGGAATCAACGGCGCGAGCATCCTCAGCAACGCGTCGAGAATATGGAACAGCGCGGTCTGCGCCGAGTGCCGCTCGCGCGAGCTCTCCGCCGCGCAGTAAAGCCGGTCGCGCGCGACGTCGATATACAGCGAGCTCAAATCGACGACGATGAAATTCTGCATGAGCTGGAAGGCAGTCTGAAATTCAAATGACGCGTAAGCGCCGCCCACTCGCTCCTTCAGCAATTCCATGCGCCCAAGGATGAACCGGTCGAACTCGAGCATGTCCTTGTAGTCGACGGCGTCGCGCGCGGGATCGAAGTCGGCGAGGTTACCCAACATGAAGCGGCAGGTGTTGCGAATCTTGCGGTACGACTCCGACACCGCGGTGAAAATCGTCAGGCTAAGCGTGATGTCGGCAGTGTAGTCGAGCGACGCGTACACCAGGCGCAGCACGTCGGCGCCCATTCGCCCGGCCGCATCGACGGCGTCTTCCGAGTTGCCGAGCGACTTCGACATCTTGCGGCCCTTGTCGTCCACCGTCAGCCCGTGGCTGATCACGCTTTTGAAAGGCGCCGTGCCGCGGTCCGACACCGCGCACACCAGCGACGAGCCGAACCATCCGCGCGCCTGCTCAACCGCCTCGAGGTACGCGTCCGCCGGCCATTTCAGCTCCGGGCGCGCGGCGAGCACTGCGGCTTGCGACGAGCCGGAATCGAACCATACGTCGAGGATGTCTTCTTCCTTGGTAAAGACCGCGCCGCCGCATTTCGCGCATTTGACGCCCGGCGCCACGAAGTCCGCGGCGGGCCGGCTGTACCACGCGTCGGAACCTTCGCGCGCGAAAATCTCCTCGACCCGATCTATCGTGGCGGTAAGCGGGGCGACCTCGTCGCATTCACCGCATCGGACCGCAGGAATCGGCACGCCCCACGCGCGCTGGCGCGAGATGGTCCAGTCGGGCCGCGTCTCGGTCATGTTGCGAATCCGGTCGCGCGACCATCCCGGATACCATTTGACGTTGTCGATCGCGTCGATGATCTTTCCGCGCAGTCCGTCGTGGTCGATACTCACGAACCATTGCTCGGTGGCGAGAAAAATCAGCGGATTGTGGCATCGCCAGCAATGCGGGTAGCTGTGCGACAATTTTTGCGTATGCAGCAACGCGCCCGCCGTCCGCAGCTTCTCGACGATCGAGTTGTTCGCCTTGAAGACGTTCTGCCCCTCCCACTCGCCGCCATCCCGCGTGAACACTCCATCGCCGTCGACCGGCACGAACGGCGCCACCCCGTACTTCTGGCCGACGACGAAATCCTCGTAGCCGTGTCCCGGCGCGGTATGCACCAGGCCGGTGCCGGCGTCCGAGGTGACGTGCTCGGCGTACATCAGCTTCACGTCGCGCGGCAGAAACGGATGCCGAAAAATATCCTGCCCGTCGAGTTTTTTCAGTGACTCACGACTTAGAGGAATCCGCTTCTCGACAACGAGCCCGGTTTCTTTCTCGACGCTGTCCGCCAATCGCGACGCTACGACGTAATAGTTGTCACCGACTTTCAGCGCGACGTAGTCGAACGTCTCATTCAGCGAGATCCCGAGATTCGCCGGCAGCGTCCACGGCGTCGTCGTCCAGATTACTGCGAACAGCTTGCCGGCCTTGTGCGCGGATGCCAGCTCGGCGCGGTCGCTGGCTTCTACGGCTAGCGCGCCCGCATCCTTAAGATTCGCGTTTAATGCGAACGCCACGTAAATCGACGGCGACACGTGCTCGCGATACTCGACTTCGGCCTCCGCCAGCGCCGAGCGGCAGTCGAAGCACCAATGCACCGGCCGCAGTCCGCGATACACGTAGCCGTGCTCGACCATCTTGCGCAGTACCCGAATTTCTGCCGCGTCGTACTCCGGCGCCATCGTCAGGTACGGCTTGAACCAATCGCCGATACATCCGAGGCGTCGAAAATCCGATCGCTGGAGATCGATCCATTTCTCCGCTTCGGCGCGGCACAGCTTGCGCAGCTCGAGCTTGGACATCGTGCGCGCCTTGTCGCCGCCGAGCTCGCGCGAGACCTTGTGCTCGATCGGCATCCCATGACAGTCCCATCCCGGCACGAACGGTGTGCGATAACCCATCATCGAGCGCGACCGCACGACGAAGTCCTTAAGAATTTTGTTGAGCGCGGTCCCCAGATGCACGCGTCCGTTGGCATAGGGCGGCCCGTCGTGCAGCACCCACAATTCCGCGTCCTTGCGCACCTCCATCAGGCGCGCGTAAAGGTCCATTTCGTCCCAATGCTTGAGCGTCTCCGGCTCCCGCTTGGGCAAATTCGCCTTCATCGGAAAGTCGGTTTTGGGAAGTTTCAGCGTCGATTTGTAATCGGTCTCAGCCACCAAATGGTTCTCGGGTTGATGTGGTCAGACCCGATTAACCTAGGCGACGTTGCTTCGCGAGCATTGTCGTCATTTCGCCGCCTCCAGACAGCGGAGTATCTTCTCCAACCTCTCGACCTGGCTGACGCACTCGAGCAATGCCTGTTGTTCAGCCAGGTCGATCTTCAGATGGTGCGCAATCACGTAAGGAAGGACTCCAGGATCTTCGAGTTCTCTCCAGGCGACCGTTTTTCTCTTGCGGACAACGTAGGCATCTAACGCTGAAAGCACTAGACGAATGAGCGCGCCCGCGTGCTCGCGGCGGGCGGAAGCGGGTTGGATAGCGCCGGGAGCCGAAATGATAAAGTTGAGGCGCTCCGTGTCGGCGACCTCTTCAACTTCAGCCTTGTAGAACTCTTCTTCGAACACGAAGCGTTTGACTCGCGCCCGCTTTCGGCCTTCGACCATGATCTTTGCCGTGCCGTTCGGCAGGTTCTGCCTTTCGACTATCACTCCCAGAGTTCCGACCTGATACATGTCTCGGACCGAAGGCTCTCCGACCGTCGCGTCACGTTGAGCTATCAGCAAAATAGGAGCGCCCGCGGTGACGGCGTCGATCGCGCTGATAGACTTCGGCCGGCCGACATAGATCGGGTAGACCTCGAGCGGAAATGCGACCAATTCGCGCAGCGGCAGCATCGGCACGAAAGGTGTTGCGATCGCCCGTATCAACTCGGCCCAGTTAGCGTAACCGTATTCGATTGCGAGCCGGCGCTGCGCCAGCGCCAGTTGCAGGCCCTCTTGTTTGGCCAGTCGCTTGGCCTGTTTGCGGAGATTTTCCTCGGACGGATTTTCCGGCAGCCGCTTGCGCGGCCCTTGCGGAGTGCTCATAACAAACCCCTTCCTTATGCCCGGCGTCCGCTAACGGGCAGGAAAAGGTTTTATGTTTTTCGATCAACGAGGGTGGGCTGAGCCCTCTCCGCGGACGGGTGGCCGCCTGACGGCCATGAAGAAATCCTAGTTCGCCTGCCGCCGCAGCGCAAGAAAAGTCTGCCGTCGGTCGTCCTGACGACCCTGGCAACGCGAGCTGAGGAAGAATCTAGGACAGCTTCGCGCCGGCGGAGCCGCTACCGGTTTCTGAGTCGCCGATCCAATCTCACTCTGAACGAATGTCGCCCGCACGCCGGAACGATAGGGGATGAACTTTTCAGCCTGCCTCCAGCGCGCGAGACGTGCTAAACATTAGAGCGTGGACCACAGTCAGAACGCTCCGACAAACTCGCCACGTTCCTCGACCGGCATTGCTGAAACCTCGGGCACATGTGCAATTTCGCGAACATAAATTTGACGGAACGAAACTACCCTTGGTGGTATCGCCGTCGCAGGACCACTACAGGTAGTGTAAGTTGCCGTTCTTCGGTCGATTGAACATTCGCAATTCGGCGCCGCTTTGCCCGCAAACCGGGCGGGCGTCCTATCGGTTCACCTCGTTTGAATCCCGGCGCCAGCCTTCATATCATCTCTCGCGAATCCTGGAATCGAAATTTTGAAAAAAGTAATGGGACTCAGAAAAGTAACCATGTTCGATAAGGAAGGGACCACCCTCGTGCCCACCGACGAGGACGGTCAGGCGAAACCGGCTGTGATGGGCGTGCGATGGGTCAACGAAGATACCTTCGAAACGATTCGCGTCGGCGGAGGCAAACGCACCGGCCCCAAGAGCGAAGTTCTGATGGAAGTTCCACCGACGCTCGACACCAGCGCGTTCGCAATCGAAGATCTGCCGCCGCCCAAGGTTAAGGAAGAGCTCGAGGAAATCGAAAAGCCGGGGCCCGCGGGAACCTCGGCGAAGAAATCATGACCTGGCCCGGCCCCGGCGCGCTCGCGGGCCTGCGCGTCCTCGACCTGAGCGGGCATCGCGCACAACTCTGCGCGCGAATCCTCGCCGACATGGGCGCCGACGTTATCAAGATCGAGCCGCCCGCCGGCGACGACGCGCGCCGCATCGGCCCCTTCCTCGACGACCTGCCACATCGCGACCGCTCGTTGTTTTTCTGGTTCTACAACCTCAACAAGCGCTCGCTCACGCTCGACCTCAACGATTCTCGCGGCGCCGATATCTTTCTACAGCTCGCCCGCACCGCCGACGTCGTCATCGAGAGCTTCGCACCCGGCACGCTCGGCCAGCTCGGCCTCGGCTGGGACGTGCTTCATCGCGAGAACCCCGCGCTCGTCCTCTGCTCGATTGCGCCGTTCGGCCAGACCGGTCTGTATCGCGATTTTGTCGCCGACGACACCGTGCTGACCGCGCTCGGCGGGATGCTCTACGTCAACGGTTTTCCGAATCACGCTCCGGTCCGCCCGCTCGGCCTGCAGGCTTATCATTCGTCGGCGTACTTCGGCGCCATCGCCGTGATGCTCGCGCTGCTCGCGCGCGACCTTACCGCCGAAGGTCAATGGATCGATCTCAGCATGCAGGAGGCCACGGCCGCTGCGGTCGAGCACGTCGCCGGTGGATACTTCGAGCGCAACGAGGCCGAGCCGCGCCGCGGCACGCTGCACTGGAGCCGCTTCTTTCGCGTCGGCAAATGCCGCGACGGTTACATCATGCATTGCACGCTGGGCGACTTGACCCATTCGACGAGCGAGGTCCAGTCGCCCAGCGTGCAAAGCCTGATGTAACCCTCGCGGCATTTGCCGACGCGAAAGAAGCGGCTCCAGTGCAGCGTGCCGCGGCGCGGC
>JBOHWI010000407.1:0-1732 GCA_050736675.1 Binatus sp. (SeqCode) | reverse complement strand
CCGCGAGCCCGGCGGTGAAGGCGTCGCGCAGATGAGCGGGTTCGCCGGCGCCGCCCGACGCGATCACAGGGATCGAAACGGCCTCGCTGATCCGGCGCGTAATGTCCAGATCGTAGCCGAGCTTGGTGCCGTCGCGATCGATCGAGTTGATGCACAGTTCGCCGGCGCCGAGGCGCTCACCCTCGAGCGACCACGCCAGCGCATCGCGGCCAGTCGGCTGGCGTCCGCCATCGATCACGACTTCGTAACCGGTCGGTATTTCGGAACGCACGCCGGTCTTTTTCACCTGCATCGAGACCACGATGCATTGGCTGCCGAACGCGCGCGCGCCTTCGGATATGAGTTTGGGGTTGCGCACGGCGCCGGAGTCGATCGAGACTTTTTCGGCGCCCGCCAGCAACACGGCGCGCAGATCGTCGAGCGTGCGAAGTCCGCCGCCGACGCTGAACGGAATGAAGATTTCGCGCGCGACCACGCGCACCACGTCAAGCATGATGCCGCGGCGCTCGTTGGACGCGGTGATGTCGTAAAAAACGATCTCATCGGCGCCTTCAGTGTAGTAGTAGCGCGCCATCGCGACCGGGTCGCCGACGTCAACGTTCGCGAGGAACTGCACGCCCTTGGTGACCTTGCCGTCGCGAACGTCGAGGCAAGGAATGATTCTTTTCGCGAGCATCGTCAGCAATTCAATCGGCAGAAGTTGTCGAGCAGCTTGAGGCCGGCGGCGCCGCTCTTTTCGAGATGGAATTGAGTCGCGATCACGTTATCGCGCGCGATCGCCGCGGTGAACGCAACGCCGTAATCGCAGGCGCCGATCGCGATCGAAGGATCGTCGGGGATCGGATAATACGAATTTACGAAATAGAAATGCGTGTTGTTGGGGACGCCGGCGAAGACGCGATGAGGGCGGGTCTGGCGCACGCGGTTCCATCCGATTTGCGGAACTTTGAGCGGGCGGCCGTCGATCGAGCGCGGGTAGCGCGCGACGCGGCCCGCGACGATGCCGAGGCATTCGGCGCTGTCCTCTTCGCTGCGATCGAGCAGGATCTGGATACCGATGCAGATGCCGAGGAACGGTTTGCCGGCGCGCGCGACGTCGTTGCGCAGAACGTCGACCAGGCCGAGCGTGCGCAGATTTTCCATGGTCGCTCCGGCGGCGCCGACGCCGGGCAGGATCACGCGATCGGCGGCGGTGATACGCTCGGCGCGATCGGTAATCTCGGATTTATGGCCGAGAAATTCCAGCGCGCGCTGAACGCTGGTGAGGTTGCCGGCCTTATAATCGACGATCGCAATCATGGACGAATTCCGAGCCCACGATCATAGCTGGAGTCGCATCGCCACCCAAGGCGGCTGTGCAGCTACGGCGAGATCGTCGAGCAGCGTCAGGAACTTAGTCGGGATTCTTGCCCTCGACCGAGTTCTCAAGCACTGCGCCGGTCTTCGCGTCGACTCCGACTTCGTGTTTCGCCGTGTGATGACGGATGACGAAGGAGTATCGAAGTCCGCTGCCGCCCGATTCCTTTTCGAGTTCCTCCGAAACGATCTTGCCCGGATAGGTCTTGAGAGCGGTCTCGCGGGCCTGCGACAATGTAACGCTTGCGTTCGGGAGGTACTTTTCGCCGTTCAGGGCGAACGCCGTTCCGGTCAACAGAGTCGCGACAAAAGTACCGATCAGAATCCGATGATACGTGACCATGATTTTGATCATAGCCCACCCGTACCGTTCTAC
>JBOHWI010000406.1:0-2475 GCA_050736675.1 Binatus sp. (SeqCode) | reverse complement strand
GTGTATCGGCCAGTCCGCTCGATAGTCACATCGATCGGCCACTTCCGAGTCGGCTCGTCCATGTTTCGGCAGAGTATATGTATTGTGAAATAGTAACTTAGTATCCGAACTGCGTACACAGTCGGCGGATAGTAATCGGGATTTGCGTATATCGTGATTAGTAATTGAGGTTTCATTTGCGGAGCGCGATCACGTGGCCGTATTCGCTGATGCCCGAAACCGCCGTGCATATCATATCCTCGACCCTGTAACCCATCTCGTCCAGCAGGCGAAGAAAGCTCGCGCTGGTTGTGGTGCCGAGGTCCGCCCACGCATAAGGATGCACCTCCACCAGAATCGCCCTGGGACGCCGGTGCTCTTCGGTCAGGACTCGCCGCGCACCTTGAATGACTTGCTGCTCGAAACCCTCGACATCGATCTTGATTACATCGATTCTCCGGCCGCGAAGCGCGTCGTCGAGGGTGACCATCGGCACCGTGATCGCATCGCCGCAGTTGTGACCCGTATCGATTCGCGATTCCACTCCCCGCGCGGCTGCGAAGCTGACCTGCCCGCTACTGTGGCCGACCGCGGCCTTGATCACGGTTATCCTGTCGTGCCAGCCGTTGACGCTCACGTTAGCTTCCAGAGCGGATGCGTTTACAGGATCGGGCTCGAACGCGACTACGTGGCCGGCGGCGCCGACTCGTCCCGCGAACGCCAGCGCATAGAGTCCGATGTTCGCCCCGACTTCCGCCACATTGTCGCCCGGTCTTACTTCGCGCGTCACGCGGCCCCACACCGCCGGTTCATACACCTCGGCGACGAACCCGCGCGATCTCGCGCTCAGCCGGAACCGGTCGGTGCCGTTGATCACGCGCTCGAGGCCGCGGCTTCGCGCGACCGTTTCGAGCATCCGATCGTAGGCAGGCCGGACCCGGTCCCATAGCCAGTCCGCGCGTTCCAACGCCGGTGCGTGACGAATTGCCACGCCGGCTCGTTCGAGGATGTTCATGCTCTCCGGTTCACAGCGGGCGGCCGTACAAAATATGGAACCGCCATTACCGGCTGGTTGCTGCAACAGGGAATCACGATTGAGAGTTTTATAGCGGCCGCTCCTCGAGAAACGGCGGCCCGGTCAACCCGCGCCGAAGCCGCGGCGAAAACATGGGCGACAGCACTCGCGCGACGCCGGCCGGCAGGACCGCCCACGCCAGCCGAAAGTAAGTTTTGGGTTCCGCCGGCTGATTGCGGATCGCACTCAGATAGCATCGCCGCGCAAGCTCGCGATCGCCTTCATGCATCGCCAACATTCCCAGGCTCACCAGCTCGCGCGCGGTCCTGTCGATCGAATCGTCGGCGAGCTTGCGCCCGCGAGCACCGAATCGCTCGCGCATCAGCCGCGCAAAGATCAGATGTCCTGTGAAGTATCGCTCCGGGTCGGCCACGCCAGCGTGTGAGTTCCGGTCAAGCTTCATCGCAGCAAAACGCTTGGTAACCCGGTCCGTGAAGTCCGTCCGCCGGTAGCACATAAGGATCTGCGGCACGAAGATGATCTCGCCGCGTTCGCGCAGCAGGATGTACGCGAAGGTATCTTCGCCGCCGTAATCGCGCGCGCCGAACTCCTCGGGAAAGCCGCCGATCGCAAGTAGGGCCTCGCGCTTTATCACGATCGAGCCGACCAATATCGGCCACGGCCGGGTGAGCATTTCAGCGAGCGTCGGCGAATGGTCGCAGCCGGATTCGACATAGCTCGGCGCGACGATCCTCCCCGCGGCGTCCACCAGCATCCCGTCCGCGAAGACCGCGACGCAGGCCGGATTTTTCTCGAGCACCGGCACCGTCTTCGCCAGCATCTCCTCGGTCCACGTGTCGTCCGCGTCAAGTGGCGCGAGGTATTTCCCCGCCGACGCCCTGATACCGGTGTTGCGCGCTGCCGCACAACCCCGATTATCCTGATCGATCACTCGGATCCGATCGCCAAACTTCTTCAGCAGCGCGTGCGTGCCGTCGGTCGAACCGTCGTTGACGACAATCACCTCGACAAGCTCGTCGAATCGCTGCGCGAAAACGCTCTCCAGAGTTTCGGTAATCGTTGCTACGCCGTTGAAGACGGGTATGATCACCGAAACTGCAATTGCCGAATTCATCGAATTCAGATCAAGCGTGCGCCGGACCCGACACCGCGCGCTGCAGCCTGGGCGGCAACGCCGCCGATATTGTCCGCGCAACGCGCTCGGGCAGGTAGGTCCACGCGATCCGCACATAAGTCTTCGCGTTGAGAGGATCGTAATGCAGCGCGAGCCGGTAGCAGCGTCGCGCAAAGCCGCGATCGTAGCCGAGCATCGCAGTCAGCCCAATACTGATCAGCAGACCGCCCGTCGCCCGGCGAATCGCGCCGATCAATCGCACCGCGCGATCGCCGAAGCGCTCGCGCACCAGCCGCTGCATCAACTCCGAGTTCCGCGTATAGCGGTCCACTCGCGTGCTCTCGGC
>JBOHWI010000405.1:0-7826 GCA_050736675.1 Binatus sp. (SeqCode) | reverse complement strand
ACTGGGGCATCGGCATCGCAGCACCCCCCAATCTTCAAAGCTTAACACTCTCCCATGATCAACCATCACCAATCCGCTCAACCTCCATCACAATTGCCGGTTGCGCAAAGCTCTCTCGCAGGGAGAGGGGACAGATCCGGGATTCTTCGCGCGGCGGCGGCAGTGTCCCGCGCGTTGTTGGAATTGCAAGTGGCGGTACTCCTCGCCCGATCGGAAAATCGGGTTGCAGATGAAGGAGGAGAGACCGCCATGAGGAAGAATGACAGGAGCGCCGACAAGAGCAAAGCCCGGAGCAAGCAACTGGAGGTGTTACCGCCTTTGCACGAATGGGTGGCGGCCGCGGGGCTGGCGGCGGTGATGGAGCTGTTGGAACGGGAACGGGCCGCGCTGTGCGGCTTGCGCTATCGGCACGACCGGGGCTCGTAGCGCGTTTCGCGGCGGCCACGTGAGCAGTTCGCTGGTGCTGGGCGGGCGGCGAGTGGGGATCCGGCGGCCACGGGTGCGCAGCCGCAACGGCCAGGAGCTTTTGCTGCCGAGCTGGGCCGCGTGGAGCGCGCGCGATCCGCTGACCCGGCGCGCGATGGAGCAAATGCTGTTGGGGGTTTCGACCCGCCGCTATGCGCGTTCGTTGGAAACGCTGCCGCCGGGCCTGAAGCAGCGTGCGATCGGGCGCAGCGCGGTGAGCCGGCGCTTTATCACCCACACCGAGCACAAGCTGACCCAGTTGCTGAGTCAAAGCCTGGCCGCCCTGGACTTGCCGGTGCTGATGATCGATGGGGTTCATTTCGGCGACCACGTAGTGCTGGTCGCGCTGGGGATCGATGGGCACGGCCGTAAGCAGGTGCTGGGGCTGTGGGAAGGAGCGAGCGAAAACGCGGCCGCGTGCAAGGCGCTGCTGGCCAACCTGGCCGAGCGCGGACTGCGCACCAACCGCGCCGTGCTGGTGGTGATCGATGGGAGCATAGCGTTGGCCAGCGCGGTGCGCGACGTGTTTGGCGCGCGGGCCCTGATCCAGCGTTGTCGCGAACACAAGAAGCGCAACATCACCGACGCGCTGCCCAAGCCGCTGCGGACCACGATGCGGCAAGCGCTCAACCAGGCCTACGCCACCCACGACGTGGCGCGCATCGAAAGGCTCCTCGAGCAGCAGGCGCGCAAGCTGCACTATGACCATCCCGGCGCCGCGGCTGCGCTGCGCGAAGGACTGGCAGAAACCCTGACCGTAACCCGGCTCGGACTGCCCGACCATCTCGAGCGCGCGCTGTGCTCCACCAATCCGATCGAAAACCTGTTCAGCCGGGTCCGTGCGATCGCACGCCGAGTCTCGCGCTGGCGCGACGGCTACATGGTGCTGCGCTGGAGCGCCGCTGCAATGACCGAATGCCAACCGCACCTTTCGTCAGATCTACGGATGGAAAACCATGAACGTTTTGCTCACTGCACTGCGCGCACACGACGTCGCCCTTGACCGCCGTACGTTGGCCGCTTAACTGATGGAGTCCGCCACTTGCAATTCCAACAACCAAACGGACACCGCCGCTGGGCAGCCACGCGCGAGAATGACAAAAGGCGGTTGTGCAAAGGTCCTCTAACAGGGCAAGGAGACAGAAGCGCGTGCAGGTTGTGCAAAGGTCTCTTCGCAGCGAGAGGAGACGAAGGATTCGCGCTTGCTTGTCTGTCTTAACTTCGGAGCGTAAAGGTCGGACTGACTACCGGAGTTAGTATGCCGATCGAGCACGATGAAATCATGCGCCGGGCCGCGGCCATTGCGCCGATCCTCGCCGGGCATGCCCGCGAATGCGATGCCGCCCGCCAGCTCACCGCCGAAAGCATGGCCGCCCTGGTCAACGCCGGGATGTTCCGGATTCCGCAGCCGCGCCGGGTCGGCGGCTACGAGCTGAGTCTGCGCACGCTCGCCGACGCCGTGACCAGCATTTCCGAGGCGTGCCCCTCGAGCGGCTGGGTGCTGATGGTGATGGGGGCTCATCACTGGTGCATGGGTTCGTTTCAGGAAGCGGCTCAGGACGAAGTCTTCGGCGACGGCCGCGAGGGGCTGGTCGCGGGGACGCTATCGTCGCAGGGCACGGCGACCGCGGTCGATGGCGGCTGGCGTATCGAAGGACGGTGGCAGTTCTGCAGCGGAGTCGATCATGCTCACTGGATAATCCTGGGATGCGGCGACGCCGCGACGCATCGGCCGCTGGTGCACGTGGTGGCGCCGCGCGCCGAGCTGGAAGTTGACGACACCTGGCACGTGATGGGCCTGCAAGGCACCGGCAGCAAGGATGTAGTCGCGCGCAATCTGTTCGTGCCCGCGCATCGCGCGATAGATACGCGGCTTCTGTTTCGCGGCGCGAGTCCACACGCCGCTCATCACGCGACGAATCTATACCGGCTCTCGGCCGAGGCGATGCTGTCAGTGTCGGTAGCGACGGCGGTGCTCGGGTCCGCGAAGTTCGCGCTGAGTCAATTCATCGAGCGCACCAAAGCGCGGCGGGTCATTCTGACCGGTGCGCGAAAGGCCGAGCATGGGCCGACGCAGGTGCGACTGGCGGAGGCCGCAGCCGAAGTCCAATCCGCGGATCTTTTGATTCACGACACACTCGCGGATTTCGATCGCCTGATGGCCACCGGCGAGACCTTCGATAGCTATCACCGCGTGCGCGCGAAGTGGCAGGCCGCTTACAGCGCCGAGCTATGCCGCCGGGCGGTAGCAAGGATGTTCTCGGGCTCGGGGGCTCACGCCGTGTACGCGCCGAGCGCTCTTCAGGCCGCATTTCGCAACGTCAATGTGGGTGCACAGCACGCCAGTCTCGACTTCGACAATTCCGCTGAACTTTACGCGCGCGCACGGCTCGGCTTGAGTTTGTGACTGGGCGGGAAACCTTACCGGGCAGCTCTCGAGCGCTCGGACACTGAAACGCGGCTCGCCCGGATGCTTTGGATTCCGGGACCACGGCGCGACTCGGGTTCGGGCGGCGCCTGCGGCAATGTCGCGGCAGTTATCTCAATGACTATCCAGCCTTGGAGCACCGCATGTAAAAGATCACCCGGTATTCCCCCCCCGATTCGATGACTCTCTTCATCGCTTCTTTTGAGCGGCGCTTCAGGGCATTTCGAGCAAACAATTCGCGCAGAGCGCCCATCGGGCGTTTCCGCCGGCAGGCACCACGAGGATTGCCGCTATCGATAGCTTTGCGTCCCCGCAGCGCCGGCAAACCAGGTCGTCGCCTTCGCAGCGGGCTTCAAACCCAAGCTCGGCGATCGTGGCCGGGTCGTCGATTAACTCGACTCGCACCAAGTTGAGGTCACTTTCCAAAAGCTTCCTCGGTTAACCTTTGCAGCGCGCTACCCCGTTCTTTTTCCGACGCGCCCGGTCAGCCATCCCGGCTCCGGTCTGGCAACCGCCGCCCGTTTATCGCGGGAGGTCACTCAATTCAGCTCCGCACCGACTCCTGGATTCATCGAATCGAAGAGCTTGGCGACCTGCACAACCATCTGGCGTCCCTGGCGAATTACGAAATGCTCGCGCTCCAATCGCGCGAGATGCTCGGTGACTCTTGGCCGCGAGGCACCGACCAGGTTTGCGATATCCTTGTGGCTAAAAGTTGTGCGCAGCAGGGTGCCGCGCGATTCCTCGATGCCGAAGTCCGCGCATAGTTCCAGCAGCGCGATGGCTATTCGCTCGTGCAGGCCAAGATTCAGAAAGCTCGAGCTGCGTAGCAGGAGCCGATACCATTGCTTCAAATCATTGCGATGAAATTGCTTGAAGGCCGACTCGGAAGCATTTTGGGTAATGCCGTTGAAGTCATTCCAGCTCACCGTGCCCACACGACAATCGTTGTAAGCTTCGCACTGAAAATTGGACTGGCTGAGCGGCAGAGCCGGAAATTCGGGAATCGGTCCCGGCGCGAGCATCGCCACCGTGACGCGTTCGTTGCGCGCGTTTCGGCAAGTGATGCGCGCGACTCCTGCTAACAAAATGTGAGCATCCTGGGCAAGCGCAGCCTCGCGCAGAATTACCGAGTGCCGTTTGTAGTTGGACAACGCCAGCGCGCCGACCAGAAGTGCAAGTTCAGACTGAGACAGCCATGACAAAGCCTTGAGCCGGCTCAGCCGGTCGAGGTCGCTATCACGGGAAGCGTTTCTCTCATTCAAAGTTGCACCACGTACACCCTGAAGATTACGCCGTTGCAACCAATAAAGGAAACATAATGTCACCCATATTACAAAAACTTTGTGCTTGAAGGAACCGCGAGGAAACGGCCGGAAACGACTGCGCAACCTTAGGCGACAACCGCCAATCGCTCGTTAGCGCAGACTCTGCCGCGCCCTTTTTAGCGCGCCGTCGGCGACAGAAATGTGGGTTTGCGCCAAGAAGTTTTCTAATCTTTCGCGATTGACAACCAGTTGACGCCGGTTGCGGGCAATCAAATGCTTTTGCTCGAACGTAATCAGATGCTCGGTAATTCGCGGCCGCGAGGCGCCAACCAATTCTGCGATATCCCGGTGCCGGGCCGGCAACGTCAGCCGCGTACCTTTGGGATCGGGTAGACCGAAATTTTCACACAACTCCAGCAGAATCAGCGCCAACCGCTCTTCCAAAGTACAGCTCATGAAATTTGCGCATCGCAGCTGAACCAAATCCCAGCGGCCGAGATAGCTCGCCGCCATCTGCTTGAAGTCTGCCGACGCGATCCCCAGCGATATTTCGACGAAGGCCTCGAGTTCGATCATCCCGACTCGGCAAGGGGTGACTGCTTCGCAGCGAAAATTGTAGCTGATGCCGGGGACCGGCGGCGGAAAGCCGGGAATCATACCGGGCGCAACCATGATCACCAGGGTACGCGCACCCTTGCGATTGCGGCATGTGATCCGCGCCACTCCTGTCAGCAGGATGAATGCCGAGTCCGGTGCATGCTTCTCGTCGAAAATGATCGTGCGCTTTTCAACCGTACTGATAGTCAGCGCACTGAATAGCCGGTCGAGTTGCCGCGCCGTGAGCCAGGAAATGTTTTTAAGGCCCCGCAGACTTCGGCTGCCGTATGCTCGAACCGCACTCATGACCGCGATGGTATCAAACCCGATAATGCGGGCGCGAGACAACTGCTCGAAACGGCACTCATTCGACGCAATTGGTTATCTATATAACCGATCAGGCTGATGCCCAGGGCTCGCGAAACGGTGTGGGATCGCGTCGTGCGATCCAAAGGAGCAGCAAGAGCGCCGGGATCGTAGCGACTGTCGTAGCCAGGAAGAACGGCACCCAGCCGAGCTTGTCCGCCAGCACACCGCCTGAAGACGCGAGAATCGTGCGCCCCACCGCGGCCAGCGAAGACAGCAGCGCATACTGAGTCGCGGTGAATGCGGGCGAGCATAGATCGGAGAGATATGCGACCAGCGCAGTGCCTGCCATCGCGCCCGTGAAATTCTCGGCGGCGACGCACAGCGCGAGATAGTCGAGGCGATGGCCGCCGACCGCCTGCAACACGTAGAACAAATTGCCGGCCGACTGCAGTATCCCGCACAGGATGAGCGCGCGCATCACGCCGAGCTTCGACGTCAGCACGCCGCCGACAATCGCGCCGACAACCGTCGCGAAAAACCCGACCAGCTTCGAGATGGCGGCGATCTCGTCGAGCGAGAACCCAAGCGAGATGTACAGCGGCATCGCCATCACGCCCGCCATCGCCTCGCCCAGTTTGTAGCCGACGATGAAGAGCACGATCGCCGGCCACGTCCGCCGCCGCATGAAGTCGGCGAACGGCCCGGTGACAGCGGTAGCGAGCCACTCACGAATCGCATCGCCTCCGCGCGAGGCGGTGTGCGGCTGCGCGTCGGGCGGCGTCGCCGGCTCAGGCCCGAAGATGAATACGAGCATCCCAATGCCGAGCAGCATCGCCATCGTGGCGTAGGCGGCGAACCAGCCGAAGCGCGCAGCGATGATCAGCGCGCCGGCACCCGCGACCAGCATCGCGATCCGGTACCCGGTCTGGATCATGGCGGCGCCGGGACCCTGCTGCGCGGGCGTGAGAATTTCGACCCGATACGCATCGATCACGACGTCCTGGCTGGCGGACAGGAACGCAACCAGAATCGCCAGCGCCCCCATTCGGGCAAGATCGAACTTAGGGTTGCACCATCCCAGCGCGAGCGTCGCCGCGATTAGTGCAAGCTGAATCGTGATGCCCCAGCCACGCCGGCGCCCGAGCGGGATCGGCGGCGGCAGCCGATCGATCAAAGGCGACCACAGGAACTTGAACGCGTACGGCGTGCCGACGAGCGCAAAGACGCCGATCGTCGCGCGGCTCACGCCGGCGGTAGCCAACCATGCCGACAGGGTCGAAAACGTCAGCAGCAGAGGGAGGCCGCTGGCAAAGCCCAGCGGCAGAATCAGCATCACGCGCCGGTCGGTGTACTCCGCGAGCGACCGCCGCCACGCGGTCACGCCTCCGCCTCCCGTTGTCGCATCCCGCACCGCCGGCATGGTGACTTCATATCACCTGAGACGCCGAATATCTCATCTGAACTCCGGGGGCGATCCGTTCAACAGGGAAGGAGTTTCCTTGATAACGATCGACACTCTGCTACGATTGGCGGCGTTATGGGCGCTTCTTCACCGACCGGGGGCGGGTTCAGGCCGCGGCTGACGCAGGACGAGAAGACCGCGGAGACGCGGAGGCGACTGCTCGACGCTGCGATTGCGTGCCTGATCGAGCGCGGCTACGCGAACACCACGACTTCCGAAATCGCGGAGCGCGCCGGCCTTTCGCGCGGCGCGCAGCTTTACCATTTTCCCAAGAAAGAGGAACTCCTGACCAGCGCCGTCGAGCATCTTTTCCAGCTGATGGTCGGGGAGATGAAGGAGAAGGTCAGCCGGCTGACCGATGAGAACGATCGGCGGGCCGTGGCGATCGATTTGTTGTGGGAGATCGTCAATGGGCGGCTGATGACCGCCTTCATCGAGCTGCTGGCCGCCAGCCGGACCGACGCGTATCTGCTCGAGTCGGTGAGCGCCGCCAATGATCGAGCGGCGCAGTTCATCGAACAATCCTTCAAAGAACTCTTCCCGCGCCCCGACGCCGCCGGTCCGGACTACGAGTTGATTCCGCAAATCGTGGTCCTGATCCTCGAAGCGATGGCGCTGGAAGGCAGCACGCTGAATACAGAGCTGAGAAATAGAATCCTGACTATGCTCAAGACCTTCAAGTTCTAGCCGCATCAGGCTGGAGCTCAGTTCATGCCTTCGTCTATCACCGCGTCCTGGCTCTCCTCTTTCCTTTCGACTTCGGCCGGCGGCGGAGTCACGGCCAGCGTGATCTTGTCGATTGTGCCGGTGAACTTATTGTCGCCTTCCTTGTAATCCTCGGTCACCGGCGTTCCCAGGTCTTCGCCGACGTCCTCGGTTTCATCCCCTGAGAAGATGAACGCCTGGGTTTTGTCGATTCGGCCCTGGCCGACCTGCTGATCGTTGACGTAGAGAGTGCCGGTGCCGCCTTTGCCGACGCCACCACCGTCGTATTTGAAGTCGAGTTTGACGGTCGCCTTGCCCACAGGCAGCGGATCTTTGGACTCGATCGTGTAGCGCTCCTTGTCGAGCCAGTTGTAACAGTACTTGAGCTTGCCGCCCTTCATGTAGAGCGTCCAGCCGCCGAAACGCCCGCCCTGCGCGATGATCGCGCCGTCGGCGGCGCCATTTTGCGGAACTTCGATGTCGGCGGTGATGGTATGCGAGCGGTTCTTGACGTCGAGCGTCGCGTTTTCCAGCATCGCGGTCATCCCGGGATAGAGCGTGACCGACGTGCGCCCCCCCATCAGGGCGGGGC
>JBOHWI010000404.1:0-3220 GCA_050736675.1 Binatus sp. (SeqCode) | reverse complement strand
CGCTGGTTGTTCTCGGCAAGTTTCTCGCCGTTGAGTTCGAGCCAGTAAAGACCGCGCGCCACGGGATCGCGCAGCGTGCGGTAGCTGCGCGTCAGCGTCGCAGTCGCGCGCAGACTCGCGTCGCGGACTTTGGGCCCCTTCGACGCGAACCGATCGGGATGAATCATCCGGCTCAATTCGTGGTAGCGGCGCTCGAGCGCGTCGAGATCGATTGTCAAGTCGCGCGGCAGTTCGAGCGCGGCGAAACAATCGAGCGGCGCCGCAAGCGGCGCACCGCATTCAGCGCAAATCAGCGACGGCGCCTGCCGCCGTCCACATGAAGGGCATTCGATCATCTTGAGACTGCAGTCCCCACATCCACTCGTTCATACGACGAACGATTCTCCGCATCCGCAACTGCGCTTGGCGTTTGGATTGACGACCTTGAAGCCCGACGACATCAACTCTTCGCCGTAGTCGAGCTCGGAGCCGTTGAGGTAGAGAAAACTTTTCTTGTCCACGATCAGGCGCGCGCCGTCGCGCTCGAAAACCTTGTCGCGCTCTTTGGCCGCGTCGATTTCCATCCGGTACTGCAAGCCCGAGCATCCGCCGCCGACGACTTTTACGCGCAGGCCGGCACCTTCGCCCTTGTCGGCGACAAGCTGTTTGATCTTGTGGGCAGCGCCCTCGGAAAGTGAAATCACGGCCACGAGAAGTTACGCCTCCTTCGATTTGGCCGGCTCTTCGGCCGCGACATCATCGCCCTTGCGCTTGCGCCAGTCGGTGATCGCGGCCTTGATCGCGTCCTCGGCCAGCACCGAGCAGTGAATCTTCACCGGCGGCAAGTTGAGTTCCTTGACGATGACGGTGTTCTTGATCGTCATCGCTTCGTCGATATGCTTGCCCTTGACCAGTTCGGTGACGTAGCTCGAACTTGCGATCGCGCTGCCGCATCCGAATGTCTTGAAGCGCGCGTCCTCGATCACGCCGTTGTCGCTGATCTTGAGCTGCAGCTTCATTACGTCGCCGCATTCCGGCGCGCCGACTACGCCGGTGCCGACGCCCGGCTCGTCCTTGGCGAAGCTGCCGACGTTGCGCGGATTGTTGTAGTGCTCGATAACTTTATCTGAGTAGGCCATGATTTTTCCCTGATGCGGCGCGTCGATACGGCGTCCGGTTACGACTTCCAATTGACCGACTTGAGATCGATTCCTTCCTTCGCCATCTCGTACAGCGGCGACATTTCGCGCAGCCGCTTAACTTCCTTGCTGACGCGATCCGTCACGTAATCGACTTCCTCGAGCGTGTTGAAGCGGCCCAGGCCGAAACGAATCGAGCTGTGCGCGAGTTCGTCGTCGATGCCCAGCGCGCGAATCACGTACGACGGCTCGAGCGTCGCCGAGGTGCACGCGGAACCCGAGCTGACCGCAATATCGTTGATGCCCATCAGCAGCGACTCGCCCTCGACGTACGCGAAGCTCACGTTCAAGTTGCCCGGCAGCCGCTCGGTCGGATGACCATTGACGTAAATCTCGTCGAGCCGCTCGAACAGTCCGGCCTGTAGCTGACTGCGCAACTGGATCAAGCGCTGCGCCTCGTCGGGCATTTCCATCCCCGCGATTTCGCATGCCGCGCCGAGGCCGACGATGCCAGGGACGTTGAGCGTGCCGGAGCGCATCCCGCGCTCATGGCCGCCGCCGTCCATCTGCGGAGAGATCCGGATGCGCGGTCCCTTGGAGCGAACGTAAATCGCGCCGATGCCCTTGGGCCCGTAAATCTTGTGCGCGGTAATCGACGCGAGGTCGACGCCCGCTTTCTCGACATCGACCGGTACCTTGCCAATCGCCTGGACCGCGTCGCAATGGAAGACGATGCCTTTTTCCTTGGCGATCTTGCCGATCTCGGCGATCGGATGAATCGTACCGATCTCGTTGTTGGCCCACATGATCGTGATGAGCACGGTCTTGTCGGTGATCGCGCGGCGCACCGCGTCCGGATCGACCATCCCGTACTTGTCGACCGGCAGATACGTGACCGCGGCCTTGCCCGCCCGCTCGAGCGCGCGGCAACTGTCGAGCACGGCCTTGTGCTCGGTGACGCAGCTGATGATGTGGTTGCCCTTGTCTTTGTAAAACTCGACGACGCCCTTGATTGCCAGGTTGTCGGACTCGGTGGCGCCGCTGGTGAAAATAATTTCTTTGGACTTGGCGCCGATGAGCGCTGCGATCTGGTTGCGCGAGCGATCAACGGCCTCTTCCGCCTCCCAGCCGAAGCTGTGGTTGCGGCTGGCAGCGTTGCCGAACTTCTCGGTGAAATACGGGATCATCGCATCGAGCACGCGCTGATCGACGCGCGTGGTCGCATGATTGTCCATGTAAACGGGTTTTTTCATTTTTTCAGTATCTATTCGATCACGTTAAAGCGGCACTTAGTAATAGTGGACCTGCTAGGTATAGTATAGGCATTTCGCCGCCACAGTCAAACGGAAAGAGCCACCTGAGGAATACTGGACCCAATCAGTCTAGTAAGGCGATTGCGCCCGTTTGTCAAGGATAATATGACGCTTACCGAGCGGTCAACCTGATGGCGTTCGAGCTATTTCGGGGGAGGTTTCAGGTCCATCCGGCGCTCCTCGCGCCAGTCGCTGAAGCCCAGACGATGCCACGCGGTGGCGCCTACCCAGTTGCGATGTAAGACGCTCAACGTGACGACCGTGACGCCCGCGTCGCGGAACCATTGGTAGGCCTCCGCGAGCATCGGCTTCATTAGCCCGCGTCCTCGGAAGGCCTCTTCCATAAAAGCCTGGCTGATATAGCCGATGGACTGAGGAAGCGCGCCGTCGGCCTGATGCTTGAGGCGAATCCACAGATGACCGACCAGGCGCGCGTCGGCACCCGCGACCCAGACCGCGTGATGCCCGCGATTGAGCACGAGCTTCAGCCAGTTGGGCGCGTCGCGGATGCCGTCCCAATCGAATTGCACGCGCGGGTCGAGCGCTTGCTCCCATGCCGCCAACGCGGCGACCAGCCGCGAGAGTTCGGAGATGTCGGCTTCGGTGGCGCGTCGAATCTGAATGGCCATCGTGAAGTTCCTCCTGTATAAAGTGCGATTCGATCGTATAGCGATATTGAATGAAGATGCGAAGAAGCAAGGGTCTTCAGACTTCGCACACGCCATGGTTGAGGGTGCGACTGTCGGCGTCGAGAAAGATCCGGGATTCTTCGCCGCAGCGGCTCAGAAT
>JBOHWI010000403.1:0-5611 GCA_050736675.1 Binatus sp. (SeqCode) | reverse complement strand
TTCAGCACCTTCGCCGTCAAGCTGTCCGATCGAATCGAACGCTACTCGCGCGGGAAAAACGGCCGGCGCGCGGCCGCAGTCTGATGAATCGAAGTCTCGCACCGAACTTTTTGCGCCGCCGACGCGGCGGGAGTTGAAACGCAATGGCCGCAAAAACCCTGTTCGAGAAAATCTGGGAAGAACATGTCGTCCGCGAAAAACAGCACGAGCCGTCCCTGCTCTACATCGATCTGCACCTGGTGCACGAGGTCACGTCGCCGCAGGCGTTCGAGGGGCTGCGCCATTCGGGGCGCAAAGTCCGCGCCCCGCATCGCACTTACGCCACGCAGGATCACAACGTGCCGACGACCGATCGCAGCCTGCCTATCGCCGACGCCGACTCGAAGCTGCAGATCGAAACGCTGCGCCGCAACTGCGCGGAGTTTGGGCTGCGACTGTTCGATATCGGCTCGCGCGAGCAGGGAATCGTGCACGTGATCGGCCCCGAGCTTGGCCTCACGCAGCCCGGCATGACGATCGTTTGCGGCGACAGCCATACCGCGACGCACGGCGCGTTCGGCGCGCTCGCATTCGGAATCGGCACCAGCGAGGTCGAGCACGTGCTGGCGACGCAATGCCTGTGGGAAGAGCGTCCGCAAACCTTTGAGATTCGCGTCGATGGGAAGCTCGGCACGGGAGTCGGCGCCAAGGATCTGATCCTCGGCATCATCGGCAGGATCGGGACCGACGGCGCGACCGGCCACGTGATCGAGTACCGCGGCGCTGCGGTCGAGGCGCTCTCGATGGAAGAGCGGATGACGGTGTGCAACATGTCGATCGAGGGCGGCGCACGAGCGGGGATGGTCGCGGCGGACAAGACCACCGTCGATTATCTGCGCGGGCGCCGGTACCTCCCGAGCGGCAAGGACTTCGATGCGCTGGCGGCGCGATGGCTCGAATGCCGCAGCGACGACGGCGCGAAGTTCGATCGCAGCATCGTGTTCGACGCGGCGTCCTTCGCGCCGCAGGTGACCTGGGGCACGAATCCCGGGATGGTCACTGACGTGCGCGGAATCGTGCCGAATCCAGCCGAGATTGGCGACAAGCAGCAGCGCGAGACGGTCGAGCGGGCGCTCACCTACATGGCGCTGCGTCCGGGCACGCGAATCGAGGACATCAAGATCGATCGCGTGTTTATCGGCTCGTGCACGAACTCGCGGCTGAGCGATCTCAAGTCGGCCGCAGGCATCGTCAAGGGACACAAAGTTGCGCCGACGGTGCATGCGATGGTGGTGCCGGGATCGCAGGACGTCAAAGCTGAGGCGGAGAGCCTCGGGCTCGACAAAATTTTCATGGAAGCCGGTTTCGAGTGGCGCGAATCGGGATGCAGCATGTGCCTGGCGATGAATCCCGACGTGCTGCAGCCCGGCGAACGATGCGCGAGCACCTCGAATCGCAACTTCGAGGGACGCCAGGGCAAGGGCGGCCGCACGCACCTGGTCAGCCCCGCAATGGCGGCGGCGGCCGCGATAGCAGGCCATTTCGTCGACGTCCGCGAGTGGCCGAATCGTTAAGGAGGCAGCGATGCAGAAGTTCAAAAATTTCACCGGGATGGTTGCGCCGCTCGATCGCGCCAACGTCGATACCGACCAGATCATTCCCAAGCAGTTTCTCAAAGCCGTCGTGCGGACCGGCCTCGGCAAGGGTCTGTTCATCGACTGGCGGCGCAATCCCGACGGCAGCGTGAACCAGGATTTCGCGCTGAACAAGCCGCGCTTCCACGGTGCGTCGATTCTGGTCGCGCGCAATAACTTCGGCTGCGGCAGTTCGCGCGAGCATGCGGTGTGGGCGCTCGAGGACGCCGGCTTCCACGCGGTGATCGCGCCGGAGTTCGCCGACATCTTTCACAACAACTGTCTGAAGAACGGTTTTCTGCCGGTGACGCTGAAGGCCGACGACGTCGAGCATATTTTTCGCGCGACCGGCGACTACGAGGCGTACCGCCTGACGCTCGATCTCGAACGGCAGACCGTGTCCGACGACTTCGGCTGGACCGCGCATTTCGAGATCGAGCCGTTCGACAAGAAATGCCTGCTCGAAGGCCTCGACGACATTGCACTGACGCTCGCGCATGAAGATCGAATCGTCGCGTACGAGAAGGCGCATCCGCTCCCTCATCGTTTCGAGTAGACTTATCGCATGAAAGCGATCCTCTCGATGGCAATCGTCGCGATCTGCTCGACGGCGCTGGCCGGATGCTGGCTTTACTCGAGGCCCGACACTTCGACCGGCTGTCAGAAGACCACCTACGGCCTGGCGGTTGCGACGACCAGCACCGAAGACTGCCCTCCCGCTCCGGAAGCCGGCGCGACGCCATCGTCGGCCGTACCGCACATTCCGCCGCCGCTCCCCTCGCCCGGAATGATGTGATTGCCGCGTCGATGCGTTAAATCACGCTCGTGATTCTTCCTGCGACAATCACCGCGGGCGCCGAGCACGATCGCATGCGGCTCGACGTGTTCGTGTCGATGCGCCTGGCGCCGGAGTACTCGCGCTCGCAAGTGGCGCGAATGATTAAGGCGGGACTGGTGACTGTCAACGGCGCTGCCGCGCGTGCGTCGAGTGGAGTGCGAACGGGCGATCGCATCGACGTCGCCGCGCTACCCGCCGGCGCGCCGTCCGATCCTTCAATCTACCAGGAAGGCGACGCGCCGGAGATTTCTGTAATTTTCGCCGACGACGAAATAATCGTCGTCAATAAGCCCGCCGGCATGACCGTCCATCCGGCGCCCGGGCATCCCGCCGGCACTCTGGTGGACGCTCTGCTCGCGCGATTTCCCGAGCTGGCCGCGATGGCCGAGCCCGACGGCGTGCTGCGGCCCGGGATTGTGCATCGCCTCGACAAGGACACCTCGGGCGTGATGGTCGTGGCGCGGACTCCATTTTCGCGCACCGCGTTGTCGCGGCAGTTCAAGGATCGCAGCGTCCGAAAAACCTATCTCGCGCTCGTCAAGGGCAAAGTCGCGCGCGACCGCCTGACGATCGAGCGGCCCGTCGGGCGCCATCCCGTCGAGCGCAAGCGGATGTCGGTGCGCTCGCATGCGCCGCGCGACGCCGTCAGCCATCTGACGGTGCTCGCTCGATTCGACGCCGCCGACGCCGACGACGCGGGCACTTCGTTGATGCGGGTGAAACCCGACACCGGCAGGATGCATCAGATTCGCGTCCATCTGGCGTCGATCGGTCATCCGTGCCTCGGCGATCCTTTGTATGGCGGCAAGGCGGCCGGCGGTGGATTTTTTCATCGACAGGCGCTGCATGCGCTGGCGCTGTCGATCGCGCATCCAAGATCGGGCGCGCGGCTCGAATTCGGCGCGCCGCTGCCGCTCGATTTCGTCGAGTATCTCGCACAGCAGTCATTTGCGGCGGATGAGCGCGAGCTGCGCCGCTGGATCGAACTCGACTGAGCTGATACGTTGAGTCGATATCACGATATCAGGTGAGCCCAATGGCACAACTGGTCGTCAGAAACCTTCCTGAAGGCGTCAAAGAATCCCTCCGCCGGCGAGCAAATCGGCACGGACAAAGCATGGAAGCGGAGGCACGAGACATTCTTCGCAACGCCGTCAAGGCTGACGCGCACGCCTCTGTTCCCCTTGGTACGCGCATTCACAATCGCTTCGCGCTAATTGGCCTCGAACAGGACATCCCCGAACTCCGAGGGCAGAAAGCGAAGCCGGCGCGCTTCGGCAGATGATCGTTCTCGATACCGACGTCCTCTCGGCGGTGATGCGGCGCGAGCCGGATCCCACCGTCGTCGCGTGGCTCGACCGCCAGCCGTACGAATCGGTCTGGACCACGGCCGTTACCATCTTCGAGATCCGCTTCGGCCTGGAGTTGCTCGCGCCCGGGCGCCGCCGACGGCAGCTCGAGGACGCGTTCGCTCGCTACCTCGACGAGGACTTCGAGGGAAGAATTCTCCCGTTTGACGATGAGGCGGCGCGGGAAGCGGCGAGTCGTGCGGCGGAGCGGCGCGCGGCAGGAAAGCCCGTCGATTTCCGCGACATCGAGATCGCGGGCATCGTTTCCGCGACGCGAGCGAAACTCGCCACTCGAAACACTCGACACTTCCTCGATCTAGGGATCGAGTTGGTCGATCCTTGGGCGCGGTCGTTATGAAAACGCCGTCGACGATGGACGATCGGGCGCGGTTCGCTAACAATAGTCCGCATGCGTACCGTTCTACTGCTCTTCTGCTCCAACACCTTCATGACGATCGCCTGGTACGGCCACCTGCGCTTCAGAGATCGGCCGTTGCTGCCCGTAATCGTCGTGAGCTGGCTGATCGCCTTCCTGGAGTATTGTTTTCAGGTTCCCGCCAATCGGATCGGCTACGGCGAGTTCACCGCCTACCAACTCAAGATCATCCAGGAAATTATCACGCTGGTGGTATTCGCGATCTTCGCGTTTTTCTATTTGGGAGAAGCGCCGCGCTGGAACTATATCGGATCGTTCGCATGTATCCTGGGCGCGGTAATGTTCGCGTTCTGGGGGAAAGTTTAGGATTACAACCGGACCCATTACCCGCGGTGCGAACCCCGTTGACAGCGCGGCATCGCGCGGGTAGCGTTTTAGCTGAGCTTCCGCACTGAGGACGCTGAAACGGGCTGGGTGGTTGGACGAATCCCGTTTCCCTGCGGCCCGTAATTCCGAACTCGAACTCAAGGCGTTAGTTGTTCCGAATCCCGACCGCTTGAGCACTCAAGAATCTATAATGGTATCTCCCGTGGTGGGGGCCATTCGTAACAACGTTCATAACCTGCGAGACGCGCGCCCAGTCGCGGCGTGTTGCAGCATCAAAGCTGATGGAGTCCAGTTTGCGGGGAAGGCATATGGGCAAGGGCAGACACGTCGCGAAGAGCGATGAGGGCCGGTTTGACGATCCGCGTTCAACCAACGGAGCACCGCGCCAGGTAAACCTCGACAGCAATCCGAATCTTCCGCCGCCGGCGCCGGTAATCAGCGACGATGGGGTGCTCAACCTCAAATCGCTCAAGCGCTCGAAGATTACCGACCTGGCGCAGATGGCGCGCGACTTCAACGTCGACGGCGCCACCAACATGCGCAAGCAGGAGATGATTTTCGCCGTCCTGCAGGCGCAAGCCGCCAAGAACGGCTCGATCCTCGGCGAGGGCGTGCTGGAAATTCTGCCCGACGGCTTCGGCTTCCTGCGCGCGCCGGACTACAACTACCTGCCCGGCCCCGACGACATTTACATTTCACCGAGCCAGATCCGCAAGTTCAACTTGCGCACCGGCGACGTGGTTTCAGGACTCATTCGGCCGCCGAAAGAGGGCGAGCGCTATTTCGCGCTGCTCAAGGTTGAATCGATCAACTACGAGGACCCCGAAAAGGCGCGCGACAAGATCCTGTTCGACAATCTGACCCCGCTCTATCCCGAAGAGCGCATCAAGCTCGAATACAATCACGAGGATTTGACCACCCGCATTATCGATTTGGTCGCGCCTATAGGCAAAGGCCAGCGCGGGCTTATCGTCGCCGCGCCGTTCACCGGCAAGACCATGATGCTGCAGGCGATCGCCAAGGCCATCGCGTGCAACCATCCCGAGAT
>JBOHWI010000402.1:0-4538 GCA_050736675.1 Binatus sp. (SeqCode) | reverse complement strand
GCTCTGATGATTGCAGCCGCGTTCCTTGCGATCAGAAATCTTCCGATCGCGCTGATCGCAACGATTGCTCCCCTCGCGCGGCATGTGACGTTGGCACTCGAGGCCCGTCGCGCGCGCCTGGGGTTGCCGGCGCCACCCGTGAAAGAGCGCTCCACGACGAAAACTCAGCTGATGGTCGCGGTTGCGGCGGTCGAGCTGCTGATCCTGACCGGGCTCTTCTCGAACAAGCTGAAAGCAAGTTACATAGTACCGGTCGGCGCGATGTCCTACATGAGGGAACATCGTTTGAGCGGCAACATCCTGGCCGACTTCCCATGGGGCGACTACGTCATCTGGCACATGCTGCCGGGAAGCAAGGTCTTCATCGACGGGCGCTACGACACCGTGTATCCGCCCAAAATTATTGACGATTACCTGGCATACAGCACCGGAAAACCCGCCGGCAGAGAAACCCTCGTCCGCTATCCCCACGACTTCATCCTGGTCACGCCCCAGGACAACCCCGCGTACCAACTGGCCATCACGCAACCCGGGTGGAAGCAACTCTATCGCGACGATTCCTGCGTCCTGCTCGGGCGCGACAATTCAGCCGCGGCCAAGCTCGAGCCCAAGATCGTTTCGGCCAAAGACACCCCCGAGAATTTGTTCCCCTGATTTTCCCGCCGGCGCGTTCCGCTCGACTCGTTCAACTTCGACGCGTTGTAACGATAGTCCGGGGCCGATACCGTGATAGTTGGGGTGCCGAAGCGGAGTGACGGGCATGCGGAAATCGATTCTCGCAATCGCGATGGTTGCCGCCGCGATCGCGCTGGTGGCGGGATGCATGCAGACCGAAGAGATCGATCAAACGCTGCCTCCGTATGCATCGATCTCGGACGAAGCGCGCGAACCAAGGCCTGCACCTCCCGCCAACTCATCGGGCGATTCCGGTGGCGTCATAAGCGCGATTGGAGATGCGATTGCGTATCCGTTTCATCTGATCGGCGAGGCGCTCGACTCGAGTTCAGGCTCCGGTTCGAACTAGTGGTCCCGGCGTGCCGCCGTGAACAAGCGAATATTCGTCAATCTCGAGACTCCGCGCCTGATCCTGAGGCGCTTTCGCGACTCGGATCTCGCGAGTTTCATGGCGTATCGAAATGATCGCGAGGTCGCGCGCTACCAGTCATGGGAATCGATCTCGCGCTCCGAAGCGGCGAGATTCGTCGCGCAGCAGAGCCGTCACCGGCCCGGCATCCCCGGGAAATGGTTTCAATTCGCGGCCGAACTCAAAGCGGGCGGTGCGCTCGCTGGCGACTGCGCGCTATTGGTCGTCAGGAAGGCGCCTCGAATCGGCGAGCTCGGCTATACCTTTGCCGGCGCATACCAGCACAGCGGGCTTGCGACCGAGGCCGCGCGCGCAGTGATCGATTTCGCTTTCGACTCGCTCGGGCTCAATCGCATCATCGCGACCACGGACTGCCGCAACGCTCCCTCGGTGGAGCTGATGGAGCGGCTCGGGATGAGACGCGAAGGGCACTTCGTCCACAACGCGTGGTTCAAAGGCGAATGGTGCGATGAGTACCAATACGCGATGATCCGCGATGAATGGTCGCGCTCCCGCGTTTCTTGACAATAGCGCCTATCCGGTCATTGATCTGACGTATCCGCCTTCAAGGAGGATTCGCTCATGACTCGGATAATCGACGCCGACGGGCATATCGTCGAGCCGCGCGCACTCTGGCAAGACTACGCCGAACCGAAATTTCGCGATCGCATGATCCAGATACGGCGTAACCGCGATGGCCGCGACGAGTTGTGGATCAACGGCGAGAATCGCAGCCGGCCTTCGCTCCCGGTGGCGGCGTCGATGATGCCCGGCGGGCTCTCGGACCTCGAGCGCGCGCGCAAAATCACCTGGGACGACATCCTACCCGGCGGCTACGATCCTTACGCGCGAATCAAAGTGATGGACGAAGAGGGGATCGACGTCGCGGTCCTTTACCCGTCGCTCTGGCTCCTCTACGGCGACCTGACCGATCCGCAACTCGCGGCGGCCGCGTGTCGTGCCTACAACAACTGGCTCGCCGATTTCTGCAAGCCGTCTCCGAAACGGTTGTTCGGCGTCGCGCCGATGCCGCTGCAAGACGTCGACGAGGCGGTGCGCGAGATGCGGCGCGTCGTTCGCGAACTTGGCTTCAAGGCGGTGTTCGTCCGGCCCAATCCGTTTAACGGGCGCCGGCTCAACGACTCTGCCTACGATCCGTTCTGGCGCGAGGCCCAGGAGCTGGACATTCCGGTCGCGGTTCACGGCAGCTTCGGCACGCGGATGCCGACGATGGGCGACGATCGATATCACGACCCGTTCTTCTTCCACATGGTGTGCCATCCGTTCGAGCAGCAAGCGGCCTGCATGGATATCGTGTGCGGCGGAGTGCTCGCGCGATTTCCGAAACTGACGGTCGGTTTCCTCGAGTCGGGAATCGGGTGGCTCGGTTACTGGCTCGATCGTATGGACAGCCACTACGAGAAAATGGGGACCTACGTGCCGTGGCTGAAGCGCAAGCCGAGCGAGTATTTCGCCGAGCGATGCTACATCTCGATGGACCCCGACGAGAGTACGCTCAAGGCGATGGTCGACCTAGGCGTCGAGCGCAACGTGCTGTGGGGCTCGGACTACCCGCACTTCGACTGCACCTATCCCGGCGTGGTGGACGAGGTGACCCGGGCACTCGGGACGATGTCGAGCGGCGCGCGCGACAACATCCTGACGCAGAACGCTCTGCGGTTTTACCGGCTGAGTTGATCAATCCGCGCGAGCATGGACAATCGCGCCGCCGAGTCCGCCTTGCGCGATCACGCCGTGAAGGCCCGAGTACATCGAGAGTACGAAGTCGTACCAATCTGTGCCGCCGATCTTTTCGATCGCGGCACGCTTACCCTGGATTCGCCCGACGAACGCCGCGTACCACCGCTCGTAGGCGGAGCTTAGATCCTCGATTGCGCCCGGCGCCCATCCGGCGTCACTCAGCATCGCCGCAATCTCCGACAATCGAATCGGGTGCGGCATGAAAGGTGATGTGGCCCCGTGCGAGCGGGCGCCGACAGTGTAATCGAAGATGACAATTTGCGAGCCGGGCTTCGCTACCCTCCTCAGCGCAGCCAGCGCGTCACGCTGGCGATCGAACGCGTAGAAGGCGTTGAGCATATAGATGACGTCGAATTCGCGGGGTACAGTGCGCGGCACGTCGAGCACGTCGCAGACGTGGAAGGCGACCTCCGGCCACTTCGAGCGGGCGTATTCTATGGAGTCGGCGTCGCGATCGATGCCCTCAACACGGCCCCACCCGTGGCGCCGCAGAAATTCGGCGCTGCCGCCGCGGCCGCATCCGACGTCGAGCAGCCAGGCGTCTGGGTTCCTGGGAATCGTGCGAAAAGAGCGCTCGATCGCCTCTTCCTCGCCGGCGTGTGCGTAGTCACCGTCGCGAATCAGCGCAAGAATGCGCTTGCCTTCGAATGAGTTCATGTTCAGCAGTGACGGACTCATTGCTCGAACAATATATTAGGTACGGCACTTATTCTGCCGGCTTGGAAAATTCCTCTGCTTAGGATTAGTCTGGCGGCGTCTGGATGAAATTTGGTCTGCGGACATTCGTCGGCCCAGCGGCCGCCGGTTAAACTTCGGAGGGGACCTCAATGGACAGTCAGATTAACGCGTTGAGCGAGCGAGTTGCGCGCCTTGAGAAGGCCAATCGTGCGATGAAGATGATTTTGGCCGTCATGGTGCTTGCCGTAGTCGCGATGACCTCGACTCCGCGGCTGCTCGCGAAGACGGGGAAAACAGTGAAGAAGATGGCGGCCCTCGATGCCGGGGTCATCACCGCGCATCAAATCAACCTCGTAAACGGATCCGGCCAGATCGTTGCGGTCCTTGGTTCCAGCGGCAACAGTGCTGGGTTGGTGTTCGTCGATAACCTGGGCAAATGGCTGCTCGCGCTAGGCGCAACTCAGGGCGGGAGCAATCCCAGCGCCGGCCTCGCACTGTTCGACGGCAATTCTATCTTGCCCGGAAACGGCGTGGCTCGCGCCGCCGTCGGGATCAGCAGCCAGGGCGCCGCGATGACAGCCATGAGTGGAGACGGAAAGCCGGCGCTGATCAGCGGCATTGCCGCGGACAGCAGTAGCGCGGGATCGTTTGTTTTGGACGGCAGCGGATTCGCACGCGCCGGTTTCGGAAACGCGAGCAACGGTTCGGGCTTCTTTGCCAACGATTCGAACAACGTCACGCGCTACGTGGCCGGCGTTTCGCCTGATGGAACCCAAGCCGGCTCCGTTACCTTCGACGCGACCGGCAAGCCGCAACTCGCGCTGGGCGGAAACGGCGACGGCTCCGCGGGCGGAATGGTCGCGCTCGACGGCACCGGCCAGGATCGCTTCGATGCCGGGTTCTCGAGTGCTGACGGCGGCGGCCTCGTGGTGAAAGACGGGAGCGGAAACGTGACCTGGTACGCGCCTGAGCCGACTGGACAGTAATAACGGGCCGAGCGCGCACAGCGATGCGT
>JBOHWI010000401.1:0-16464 GCA_050736675.1 Binatus sp. (SeqCode) | reverse complement strand
GTGCGAAAGCCGCCGTAGTTGGGCACGCGCTCGCCCTGAGCGGAAATCGAATCGCCGGGGATTCGCTTGCACACGTCGTTGAATGAAATCGCGCGCGAGGGATTGGTGCGCACACGAATCGATTCGTCTGCCGCCTCGAGATCGCCCGGCTCGGCGCCGAGCACTGGCGCGGCGATCCGAAACAGCTTGTCCTTGAGATGAGCCGCGGCCTGCCGCACCGCGGGCGAGTTCGATGGAGCGCTGAGACTGCCGCCGCTCGGCACTGAAAAAAGGAAATGCGTGTCGCCGATTTCCGACTTCACGCGATCCACGGGCAGGCCCAGCTCTTCCGCCGCGACGATCGCCAGCACGGTGCGCGTGCCGGTGCCGATATCCTGCGTGCCGACGCGCACTTCGACGGTGCCGTCGCGATGCGCAATCACTTGCGCCTCCGGCCCCGACACTCCGACCGCATGCCACTCGGCCGAGGCGACGCCGACACCGCGTTTGACTGCTCCGCTCGACTTCGCCGCCGCATTTTTTTCGGCCCATCCGAACGCGCGCGCGCCAATATCGTATTCGGCGGCGCGGACCGGATTGTCGCTGTTGCGCCGGCGGAACTCGAGCCGGTCGATATTCGCTTTGCGCGCCATCTCGTCCATCGCGAGTTCCAGCGCGAAGCATCCCTGCGGCCAGCCCGGCGCGCGCATCGGCGACGACGGTCCGGTGTTCGTATAGATATTGGTTTCCCGGGTCCGGATGTTCGCGCATCGATAGACCGACTTGAACGGGCCCGCGCTGCCCGCGCCGCCGCCAATTCCGCCACTGCCGCGTTGCACCAGATCGATCGCGGTCAACTTGCCCCCGCGATCGACACCGAGCTTGACCTTCTGCTCCGAGTTCGGACGATTGCCCGTCGAGCGCGACTCGTCGCCACGCGGAAGCATCACTTTCACCGGCGCGCCGGCCGCCTTGGCCAGCCGCGCGGCAACAATCATTTCCGGGGTCGCGCCGAGTTTCGATCCGAATCCGCCTCCCAGATATTCACAAACGATGCGCACACTGTCGGGCGGCAGGCTGAAGTACACCGCCAGATCGTCGCGCACGGAAAAGACGCCCTGCGTCGAGCACCAGACCGTGAGCTGGTCGCCCGCCGCGTTGAAGCTCGCAACCGCGCTGTGTGTTTCGAGGCAGACGTGAGTCTGCACGGCCGTCGTGTAGGTCGCTTCGATCGTGCTCGCGGCGATTTCGAGTCCCTTCGGCACGTCGCCGACGCTCGAGCTCGAGGTTTTGCCGACGTTGGATCCGCTTCCGAAAACGTGCGGCGCCGAATCCGCCGCCGCGGCGTCCATATCGACCACGAAGGGCAACGTTTCGTATTCGACCTTGATCAGCTTGAGCGCGTCGGCGGCGATGTCGGAACTGATCGCGGCGACGGCGGCGACTTCCTGGCCGGCGAAACGGATTTCGCGATCGTCAAGCGCAAGCACCGCACGAACGCCTGCAAGATCCTTCGCCGACGACAAATCAATTTGGCGAATGCGCGCGTGCGGCCACGGACTGCGCAGGATTGCGCCGTAGAGCATACCGGGCAATTCGATGTCGTACGTGTAGCGCGCGGCGCCCGTCGCCTTCAGCGGTCCGTCAACGCGCGGCGTGGGCTTGCCGACAACCGACAGCCGCGAGCTCGAATCCCACGGCGCCGGCTCGTCGTCGGGGATGACGACGGTGACGTCGCGCGTGTTGCCCTGATAGCCAAGGTTGAGCGTGACGCGCCGCGACATCAGGAATTCCTCGTAACGCGAGCGGCGGCTTTGAGAGCGGCCGCGAAGACGTGTGGGTAGGTGCCGCATCGGCAGGTATTTCCCGCCGTGGCGTGTTTGATTTCATCGGTCGTTGCATTGGGATTGCGTTCGAGCGCGGCCGCGACCGACATCACCATCCCGGGCGTGCAGAAGCCGCATTGCTGCGCGTCAGTCTCGACGAATGCGGCTTGCACCGGATGCATGTTCGACGGCGTGCCGAGACCTTCGATGGTGGTGACCTGGCGCCCGCGCGCGTCGATTGCCAGCACCATGCACGAAGTCACGGGCTTGCCGTCGAGATGCAGGGTGCATGCGCCGCACGCGCCGCGATCGCAGACGAGCTTCGTGCCAGTCAGGCCAAGATGCTCGCGCAGTGCGCACAGCAAGGTGACGCGCGGCTCGATTTCGAGCGTCGCGGGCTTGCCGTTGATCTTGAGTTCGATCGTCGTGGCTCCCGGCCCGAGCTTTTCGACGACTCCGGCGGGAAGCGTCTTTTCGCCGGCGGCTGCCGGCGCAACGCGCACCAGGCCCGCCGCCGCCGCCACCGCGCCCGCACCCTTGATGAACGATCGGCGGCTGATGCCGGGCGGCTTGCGGTGCTTGCGATCGTCTCGATTCATTTGGAAATTGCGTCGGCAATGTCACCCGCAGGCTCTGCCATCATAAAGATAGCAACCGCCACGCCGAAGAGAATCATACCGAGCGGGAGCGCGAACGCCGCAATCTTGATCGAGTAAACGCCCGCCGCCAGAAGCTTGTCAAGAAACATTCCCACGTCGTAGCCGAAACGGTCGATCAGCCATGCAGTCGCCGATGCGCCGCTGGCGAATCTGAAGCGCGCGATTTCGGCGCCGACCCGCCCGCCGATCGGCAGCGCGAGGCCTCCAACAATCACCGCCGCTATCATCGAGCGATTTCTCAGCACGCCGCCATCCACCATCCGCGCTCCGAAGCGCACGCCGAGCAACATGCCGACGGCGGCCGCGGCGCACTCGAGGATTGCGAACTCGTTGGCATTCCACCACGCGCCGAACGACGGGTTGAGGTATCGCACCGCGATATGCGCGCCGGTGCCGTAGCTGAGTGTGGAGATGGCGTCGAGCGCGATCGCGGCCAGCGTGAGCCGTCCCATCCATACGGGAGTTCGTCGCGGTTTTTTCGTTCGCGGCATTCGCGAGCCTTCAGAGAATCGACGCGATGATCGCGCTCGGGCCGCGCGTGAGTCCGAGCGAGAGATATACGATCAGCAACACGATCGCGCCTACCGTGAGCCCGACGCGGCGAAAGCGGGCCTGGAGATTTGCGACCTCCGGACTCGGACCTCCGGCGGAGAGCCGCCAAATTCGCGCGCCGAGGCTCCCATACTGGTAAAGCGCCAGCGCGATAACGACCACCACCAGGAACAATTTGATCGCGAGCAGAATCGAAACGCCGCCGATGAACAGCACGTTGAAGATTCCCGTCACCACCAGCACGGCGAGCGACGTTAGCACGATCGCGCCAAGGCGGCGCACGATTCGCCGGCTGACGCGGACCCGCGCGGGTGGCTCGAGTTCGTCAGTTAAAACGGGAGCGAGTGCGAAGGTACTGAACAGCGAACCGCCCAGCGCGACGATCACGGCGACGATATGCACGAACAGCACGACCAGGCGGAGGCTCAGCATCCAACAATGAATACTACAAATCGCGGCGGCCCTAGAAATCTCGCCGATAGGTCACGAAGTTACCGGTGACGTGCGCGCCAAGGCCAAGCGCCGTGTGGCGCGACGCCCAGTTATCGTCGAGGACGAGTGTGTAGCCCGCGAAGCGCATCTTGCGCCGCGCCATCGCGAGAAACGATCGCGCCGCCATCGCCAATGCAATGCCGCGCCCGCGCGCGCGCTCGATCACTCCGATATTTATCAGCGCGCCTCGCGTGCCGCCGCCGCGCTCGGGGTCGAGCCGGACGCCCCTGCGGACGCGGGCGAGCGTGGGACTAAGATCGGGCACCGAGAAGACCGCACCGACGCACTCGCCGTCGATTGTCGCGAGCATCGAGAGATCGGCGACGGGAGTTTCCCACAAGGACGTGAGCATCGGGCGCACTTCCGCGCGCGTCACCGGATTCCATCCCCAATGGCGGTCGAACGCCGCGTTGGTCACGTCGGTCCACGCGTCGATCGCGGCGAGAAATCCGTACTCGCGCCAACTCTCAATCGTGACGCCGGCCAAGGCGGCCGCCTCGGTCATCCGGCGATAGCGCGCGAGGATTTCGTGCGTCAGCGGCGCGGTGTAATCGACCTGCCCTTTTTCGGTTACGAAGCCAGCCTCCTTGAAGTAGCCATGATACGATGCGGGATTTCCGCGGAGCAGGAACGACGGCAACGAGTCGTAATTGTCGATCGCGTAGGGATAGTCGAGAAACGCCGCGAAGCCGCTGCGCACGGCGCGCATCCCGCGCTCGCGGAGCGAGTTCACAGCCTGGTCGAGCATCGCGGCGACGGCGAGGTCCTCGCCTTCGAGCGCCTCGAACTGAATCAACTGCCCGAGCTGCTCGTGCCAATGTTCGATATAGCGGCGATTGATAACCGCGCTGACGCGCGCGACGACCTGCCCGGCGCGCCGCGCGCAGAAGGGTATGACTTCGAGGTGGGCCGAAAGCAAGCTGCGGCGCGACGCCAAGTCGATCTCGTTCTGCACGTCGGGCGGCCACCACGCGTCGCGCCCGCCGTAAACCTGGAACGGAAGCCGCGCGAACTCCTCGAGTTGCGCGCGACTGGCAGGCCGCTCGATGCTGATGGTGTCGCCGGTGACTTTGGGGTTTGCCGCCATGAGTTGAGCGCCGTCGCGCGCTCAACCCTTCTTATAGCCGCAGACCGGCGAAAGATCATCCGCGCGCGAGCAGGCCTTCGGAGAGCCATCGTGCGAGCATTCGATCCATCGTGGCGACTGGATCTTCGAACTCCGCGTCACCGGCGACGAGCTCGCAGATATCCGCGAACGTAGCGCCGCGCGAGACCGCCTCGAGCGCCTTGGCTTCGTCCTCTTCGAGATCGCGATAGAAGACGCGCGCGTTGCTCCTCCACACCAGTACTGTGAACGCGCCGCGCCCCGCCGGCTTCCACTCACGCTTCTCCTCGACCGCGCGCAACAGCTCAGACACTCGCCAGTCGAGGGCGAGTATCTGCGCGGCGGGCTGAAGCCGGAGCTTCATGGCGGGCCAGTCTTCGGGCGCAATCGCCCGGAGCGAATCGGTCTCCAGCGCGGAGGCATCAGGGCCCTGGAACACCTCGACGCTCGCACGCTCGAGTCGCGCGAGATCCGCGACGAACGGTGCGCCTTCGCGCAGCGGATGTTCCCGCAGAAAGGCAGCGAGATGTTGTCCGCAGTAGTAGAGCGAGGGCTCGGTCGGCGGATATTCGAGAATGTAGCCGGTGACCAGGTTGTGAAAATTGTCGGCGCCGAGGACCGCCAAGGTAGCGGGGAAATCCTCCTTGAGCGCGTCGAGGATGCGGTAGAAATACATGTTCGCGTAGATATCGACGCGAGCCTCCGCCGACAGCCGCTCGTCGCCGCGGACGATCGCGTCGAGGCCGCCGGCGTCGAGCTCGCGCGCGGCCGCGAGTCCCTCGGCCACACCGCTAGGCGCGACGATCAGCCGATACAGCAGGCTCTGCAATTCTTTCAGATGTGTTGGCATTGAAAATCTCGCGCGCACGAGCCGCAGCCGCCGTCAGTTCCGCGAACTCCGGGATGTTGTCGTCCCACTCAACAATCGCCGACACTGCGCCGAAGCGCTGCGCCGCGCGCTCGTACAGCGCCCACACCTCGTCGCGCACCAGATGGTCGTGGGTGTCGAGCAGATGCGTGCCGTGGTCGCTATGTCCCGCGAGATGGTACTGCACGACGCGTTCGGCCGGCACCGCGTCGATGTACTTGTTGGCGTCGAAGCGATGGTTAAACGCGCTCACGAAGATGTTGTTGATGTCGAGCAGGATTCCGCAGTCAGCCTCTTGCGCGATCGTCGAAATGAAATCCCACTCGGGCATGGTCGAATCCGCGAACGCCATGTAGCTCGAAACGTTTTCGATCAACATCGGCCGCTCGAGGATGTCCTGCGCCTCGCGGATTCGCGCGACGACGTGCCGGATCGCTTCTACGGTATATGGCAGCGGCAACAGGTCGTGCAGATTGCGCCCGCCCACTCCGGTCCAGCAAAGGTGATCGGAAATCCACGCCGGCTCGAAGCGCCGCGCGAGTTCGCGCAGTTGCCGCAGATAGCCGCGATTCAGCGGATCGGTCGAGCCAATCGACATCGACACGCCATGCATCGCGATCGGATAGTTGGCGCGCACGCCTTCCAGAACTTGCAGTGCCCGTCCGCCCGCCACCATGAAATTCTCGGAAATGACCTCGAACCAATCTACGTTGGGACGCGTCTCGAGGACGAGGCTGTAGTGCTGGCGCCTAAGCCCAACGCCGTAGCCGAGCAGCGGGAAGTCGGAACGTTTCATTTGCAATCGCGCTTAGTCGGTCTTCTTCGCAGTGTCCGGCTTGCCGCCGGCCGCGATGCATTCCTTGGCGGTCGGCATCATGACGTAGCCCTTGCCCTTGCAGGCATTCTGCCCCTGGCAGCTACTCTGCGCGCTCTGGCACGCGCTCTGACCCTTGCACGAGTTGCCGCCGACGCACTTGACCTGCGCCGCCGCCGCCGAATCGGAACTGTCAGCCGCGTACACCGCGCTGCCCGCAAAAATCAGCGCGACGGCCGTCGCCAGCATTGCGCCGGTGAGTTTAGTCTTGTTCATATCCAGACATCTCCTTGGCTATATTCTCGCGCGCCGAAGGTATAGCGGCTGCCTCCCACAGTCTAAACGTCTTCATCCAACCAGCGCCAGCGGGAACATTTCAGGGGTATGCAAGATTTCAATTGTGCGGGATGCTATGTTCGTTAAATTGGCATATGGCGGACAAGAGCGGCACCGGCGTGGATCGGCGCAAGCGATTCGAGGACGAGGCGTTGCCTCATCTCGACGCGTTGTACGCGATGGCGATCCGGCTCGCGCGCAATCCCGACGACGCCGGCGATTTGCTGCAGGAGACCGTCCTGCGAGCGTACCGGTTCTTTCATCAATTCGAGAGCGGGACGAATTGCCGCGCGTGGATGCTTACGATCCTGTTCAACAATTTTCGCAACGGCTATCGCAAATCCGCACGCGAGCAGCCCGCTTCGTCCGCCGACGACTTCGAGCGCAAGGTCGAGGCAGAAAGCCTGCGGGCCGACCCGGCCGGATCGAATCCCGAGGCCCTGCTCGCCGGGCAGGGCATGGAGGGTGAGGTCGAGGGCGCCTTGGCCGGTTTGCCGGGGGAATTTCGCGAGGCGATTCTGCTGGTCGATGTCGAGGAATTGAGTTACCAGGAGGTTTCGGGGGTTCTGGACATACCGATCGGCACGGTAAAATCGCGAGTCTCACGTGGACGCGCTATACTGCGCGAGGCGTTGGCCGGCTTCGCCAAAGCGCGCGGAATAATACGATCTTGACTCCGGAGAAGGATACCGCTTGGAGTAGAAGCGGACTGCGAACGAGAAACCGATAAAGTGGATTGCGCCGCCTACATCGAGAAGTACCTATCAGCTCACGTTGACGGGGAGTTGAGCGCGGATGAATTGCGCGCCGTCGAAGAACATCTGGCGGGATGCGTCAATTGTCGCGCGCGCTTCGCCGAGGAACGCGCCGTCAAGGCGCTCCTGCGCGAGCGGGCCGAGCTGCGCCGCACGCCGCCGATAGTCCGCGGATCGATTCTCGCCGCGCTCGACGCCATCGATGCGGCCGACGCCTCCAACACAGGACGCGGGCGCGATCGCTCCGCCGGCGCCGATCGCGGACCGTGGTACTCGATTCGCCGCGCGCGGGTCTGGATGCCTGCCTCGATGGCTGCGGTCGCGGTCTTCGCGTTCGTGATGCTGCATGGCGGCAATCCGCCCCCGGCGCACGCGGTCCCTCCCTTCGACATCGCGATCCAGCACTACGAGCACTTCACTAAGCGCTTCGAGCCCAACGTGAAATCGACCACGCCCGCCGAGATCTCGGACGCATACATCGATCATCAACTGCCCGGTTACCTGTGGAACTTTCAACAGAGAGGCTACAAGCTGATAGGTGGACGGATCGATCATTTGCAGGATGGAAGCTCAGTCTCCTACACTTTCTATCGCGGCGACACGGGAACGATCTTGTGCACCTACATGAAATCGCACGGGCTACGGCCGCCCGACGGCGAACTCCGGGAGATCGGCGGCCATCACTACTACCAGTACAACGGCTACAGCATTTGCCTGAGCTACCCGCACGGCGGATTCATCTGCATCCTGGTTTCGCGGCGGTCGATGAAAGAATTCGTACGGGACATAGTCGACTCCGAGCCGTAGCTATCGTCCAGTCCCTCGCCCGTTACATCACGGGAGAGGTTAGGTGAGGGCTCCGGAATTCGGCACGGGCTTTCTACCGACGATCGGCCTTCAACCCATCCTCATTTGCGAGAAACAAATGCAACTGCGCCGGCGTGGTGTCGCGCGGAATCTCGACCGGATAATTTCCCGTGAAGCACGCGTCGCAAAATCCCTCGCGGCTTTCGCCGTTGAACGAGTACAGCCCGTCCCAGCTCAGATACGCGAGCGAGTCTGCGGTAATGTAACGGCGAATCTCCTCGATCGGATGCGACGACGCGAGCAACTCCTCGCGCGTCGGCGTGTCGATACCGTAAAAGCAGGAGTTGGTGGTGGGCGGCGCCGCGATCCGCACGTGCACCTCGCGCGCGCCCGCCTGCCGCAGCATCGGGATCACTTTTCTGAGCGTCGTGCCGCGAACCAGTGAGTCTTCGATCAGCACGATTCGCTTGCCGCGCAGTAACTCCGCCACCGGATTGAATTTGATCTTCACGCCGAAATGGCGGATCGACGCGCGCGGCTCGATAAACGTGCGGCCGACGTAATGGCTGCGCACCAATCCCATCTCGAACGGGATTCCCGATTCCTCGGCGTAACCGAGCGCCGCGGGCGTGCCCGAATCCGGCACCGGCACCACGATGTCCGCCACCGCAGGCGCTTCGCGCGCGAGCGCCCGCCCCTGCTGCTTGCGGACCTGATAAACGTTGCGCCCGTAGACCTGACTGTCGGGCCGCGAGAAATACACGTACTCGAAAATGCAGCGCTTGGTCGGCGCGTGCGCGAACGGACTCAGCGAGCGCAGCCCGCTCTCATCGACGACGATCATCTCGCCAGGATTGATCTCGCGGAGATATTCGGCGCGCACCAGGTCCAGCGCGCAGGTCTCAGACGACACAATCGTCGCGCCGTTGAGATTGCCCAGCACCAGCGGACGGAAGCCATTCGGATCGCGCACCGCGATCATCGAGTCTTCGGTCAGCACCACCAGCGAGTACGCGCCGCGCACCTGCGCCAGCGCCTCCGCCACCCGCTCCGGCAGGGTGGGCGCGTGCGACGCGGCGATCAGATGAATCATCACTTCGCTGTCCGACGACGACTGGAAGATCGATCCGGTCGACTCGAGCCGTTCGCGCAGTTCGGTGAAATTTACCAGATTGCCGTTGTGCGCGAGGGCGAGCCCGCCGCGCGCGTACTCGACCACCAGCGGCTGGCAGTTGCCTATCGTGGTCGAGCCGGTTGTCGAGTAACGGTTATGCCCAATCGCGCTGGTGCCTTCGAGTTTCGCGATAATCGAACTGTTGAAAACGTCGGCGACCAGCCCCATCCCGCGATGCGAGATTAGCGACTTGCCGTTGGACGACACGATTCCCGCCGACTCCTGTCCGCGATGCTGCTGGGCATACAGCCCAAGGTACGCGAGGTTGGCTGCCTCCGGATGCCGGTAGACGCCGAACACGCCGCACTCTTCGTGGAAGACGTCGAGCGGCGATTCTTCGACTGCTTCGAGAGCAAGGACCGAGTCTTCTTCAGTCATCGCTTCTGAGCCTCCTTGGAATCGCGTCTTCGTAAATCCGCTGCAACTCGGAAACGCTTTCGTCGATCGACTCGCCAATTTGCAACTGCGGATTAGCTGTTACTTTCCCTACAAGGGTGAACTCCAATCCTCTATCCGCAAATAATTTCCCGACGAGGGCCACGTCGCCGGGCGCAACGGACAAAATCACCGTCGATGCGCCTTCACCGAAAAAAACCGCGGCGGCGTTTCCAGCTCGCCCAAGTTCAACTTCGGCACCCAGAATCGCCCGCGGATTGAAACAGGCTTCCGCCAACGCCACCGCAAGCCCGCCTTCGGCGATATCGTGAGCTGATCTTATCAGCCCCTCTTCGGCCCCTTCAACCAGCCCGTCGATAAGAGCCGCCTCCCGCTTGAGATCGATCTCGCCAAGCTGCCCGCCGTCGATGCCAAAGACGGCCGCATACTCGCTCGCCGCCAGCGACGGCTTGCTGGTGCGCACAAGAGCGATCGCGTCGCCCGGATTCTTGAAAAACTGCGTAACGTGCATCGCGACGTCGAGCATCACGCCCAGCACAGCAATCGTCGGCGTCGGCGGAATCGCGTGGCCTTCAGTCTCGTTGTAAAAGCTCACGTTGCCGCTCACCACCGGCGCGCCGAACGCGAGCGACGCGTCGCGCAGGCCCTCGACGCCCCGGATAAACTGCCACATCACGTCGGGCCGCTCCGGGTTGCCGTAGTTCAGGCAATTCGTGATTCCGACGGGCCGCGCCCCCGCGCACGCGACATTGCGCGCCGCCTCGCACACGACACCCACGGCGCCGAGATACGGATCGAGCGTGCACGCGCGCGGATTCGAATCGACCTTGAGCGCCATCGCGCGCCGCGAATTCTTGATTCGCAGCACCGCCGCGTCGCTGCCCGGCCCCAACACCGTGTTGCTCTGCACGATCGAATCGTATTGCCGATAAACCCACTTCTTCGACGCGACGTTGGGACTGTCGAGCAGCGCGCGCAGCGCCTTCGCCGCCTCGGGCTTTTCAATATTGGATGATTTGCTCTGCTGCTTAATTTTGGGCGCGAACGCCGGACGATCGTACAACGGCGCGTCATCGGCCAGCGCGCCGATCGGAATATCCGCGACGACCTGCCCGTGCCACCGCGCACGCCATCGCTGGTCGTCGGTAATGTGTCCGATCACGACCGCGTGCAAGTCCCACTTCTCGAAGACCTGCTGCAACTCCGTCTCGCGCCCGCACTCCGCGACGATCAGCATCCGCTCCTGCGACTCGGAGAGCAGAATTTCGTACGGCGTCAGGCCCGCTTCGCGCAGCGGCACTTTGTCCAGGTCGAGCTCTATTCCAAGTCCGCCATGCGACGGCATCTCGCTCGACGACGACGTGAGTCCCGCCGCGCCCATATCCTGAATCGCGACGATCGCGCCGCTCTTGCCCGCTTCGAGGCAGGCCTCGATCAACAATTTCTCGGTGAACGGATCGCCGACCTGCACCGCCGGCCGCTTGGCCTCGCTCTCCTTGTCGAACTCGGCCGACGCCATCGACGCACCATGAATTCCGTCGCGCCCCGTCGCCGAACCGACGTAAAGCACCGGGTTACCCACGCCGCGCGCCCGCGCGCTCATCATCTCGCCCTTGCGCACGAGACCGAGGCAGAATGCGTTCACCAAAATGTTCGCGTTGTACGCCGCGTCGAACATCACTTCGCCCGCGACCGTCGGCACGCCAACGCAGTTGCCGTAGCCGCCGATCCCGCCGACCACGCCGCCCAGCAGGTATCGCGTTCGGGGATGATCGAACGAGCCGAACTTGAGCGAGTTCATGCTCGCGACCGGCCGCGCGCCCATCGTGAAAATGTCGCGCAGAATTCCTCCGACTCCGGTCGCCGCGCCCTGGTACGGCTCGACGAACGACGGATGGTTGTGGCTTTCGATTTTGAATACCGCCGCCCAGCCGTCGCCGACGTCGATCGCGCCGGCGTTCTCGCCCGGCCCCTGCACCACCAGCTCGCTCTTCGACGGCAGCGTCCGCAGATGACGCCGCGACGATTTGTACGAGCAATGCTCCGACCACATCACCGAGAACACGCCCAGCTCGGTGTAAGTCGGCGTGCGGCCGATTATCTCTACAATCTTGCGATACTCGTCGGGCGAGAGTCCGAAGGCGCGGGCCTGCGCGACATCGACTTTCGGCTCGCCCGAAAGCGAAACCGGGCGCTCATTCATCGCGCGCTCCCCGCAATCGACTGGAATATCTTGAGCCCGTCCTCGCCGCCGAGCATCGGCTCGACCGCATGCTCCGGATGCGGCATCAAGCCGAACACGTTGAAGCGCTCGTTGGCGACGCCCGCGATCGCGCGCATCGAGCCGTTGGGATTCGCCGCGTCGCTCTCGCGCCCGTCCGCATCGACGTAGCGCAGGATCACCTGCCCGCGCTCTTCCATCTGGCGCAGTTCATCTTCCGGCGCGACATACAATCCTTCGCCATGCTTGATTGGCAGCCGCAACAAGTCGCCCTGCCTGGTCGCGCGCGTGAACGGCGTACTCGCATTCTCGACGCGCAACCACACGCGGTCGCACACAAACGACAGCGAGCGGTTGCGCGTCAGCGCGCCGGGCAGCAGATGCGCCTCGCACAGGATCTGAAAGCCGTTGCAGGTGCCGATGACGAGACCCCCGTCGGCGGCGAACTTCGCCACGCTCTTCATGATCGGCGAGAACCGCGCGATAGCGCCCGTCCGCAGGTAGTCGCCGTAGCTGAACCCGCCCGGCAACACGATGCACTCAACTCCGCCGAGCGTTTCGTCCTTGTGCCACAGTAGTCGTGCGTCCTGCCCCATCACGTCCACGAGCGCATACAGCGCGTCGCCGTCGTCCAGCGAGCCGGGGAATCGCACGACGCCCCACTTCATTCGCCGTCCACCTCGAAGCGGTAATCTTCGATAACCGGATTGGCGAGCAGCGCCTCGCACATCTTCCTGGCTTCGTCGCGCGCGTCCGCCGCCGTCCGCGCTTCGACTTCCAGCGTGATGTACTTGCCGACCTTGACGCCCGAGATGTTTTTGAAGCCGAGACTCGTGAGCGAACTTTCAACCGCGCGCCCTTGCGGGTCGAGGATTCCCTTGCGGGGCGTCACGAACACTCTTACTTGCAACTCATCTCCTGGTGAAAAACGTTTCGCGTTTCGTTCTCCTGAACTAACAGACGTTTCACGTGAAACATTTTCGTCAAAACATCAACAACGACGGCGCTTATTCCGGCGAGCGCCTCAAATTAGCCGTCAATTCTCGACGCGGCGCAGCATCTCGTGATAAGCCTCTTCGACGCCGCCGAGATCGCGCCGGAAGCGATCCTTGTCGAGCTTCTGCCGCGTCGCCTTGTCCCAGAAGCGGCAAGTGTCGGGGCAGATTTCGTCGCCGAGCAGGATTTCACCGTGATGCCGCCCGAACTCGAGCTTGAAATCCACCAGGATGACGCCGCGCTCGTCGAGGAATTTCGTGAGTATGCTATCGACCTTCAGCGCCATCGCATCGACCTGCTTGAGCTCCGCGGCGGTGGCCCATCCGAACGCGATCGCATGCTCGCCGATGATCAGCGGATCGTCGAGCGGATCGGACTTGTAGTAGTACTCGACAATCGGATGAGGCAGCACTTCGCCTTCCTCGCGCCCGAGCCGTTTCGCCATCGAGCCCGCGACGATATTCCGCACCACGGTCTCGACCGGAATGATATTCAGGCGCTTGCACAGCATGTCGCGATCGTTTAGACGGCTAACGAAATGCGTCTTCACGCCATTCTTCTCGAGCAGCGTGAAAAACAGCTCCGACATGCGGTTGTTCACCACGCCCTTGTCTTCGATCGTGTCTTTCTTCTTGCCGTTGAAGGCGGTCGCGTCATCCTTGAAATAGGCGATGACGAGGTCGGGGTCGGACGTCGAGTAGAGTTTCTTCGCCTTGCCCTCGTAAAACATTTCGAGTTTTTGCGGAGTGTCTTTGACTGCTTCCACGATTCGTTCTCCCTTAACGGTCAATCGAATTATCTTAATCTAATCATGATACAGACCGGTCGCTTCATCACAACGAACCCGACGCCAGTTGTCCACAAAGCTCGGCGCGAGCGTTGTGGATAGCTCCTACGTCCGGTTCCCCTTCCCCCGCGGGAAGGGGTCAGGGGTTAGGTTCTTAGGTTCTTTCGGCGCGAATTGCTCGACGAGCTTCGCCGCGAGTCCAACGTAGGTGCGCGGATTCAACTCGCGAAGGGCGCGCCGCGCGCCGTCGTCGAGCGGCAGCGTCGCGATGAATTCCTCGATCACGCGCCGATCGATTCGGCGGCCGCGCGTGAGTTCCTTGAGCGTCTCGTATGGCTTCGGCAGCGCGTGGCGCCGCATCAGCGTCTGAATCGCCTCGGCGACGACCTCCCACGCCTGCTCGGCCTCCAGGTCCTCCGCGATGCGCGCTTCGTTGACCTCGACGCGCTGAAGCCCGCGCTCCAAGGACGCCAGCGCGACGACCAGATGCCCGAACGCCGTGCCCATCGCGCGGATAGCCGTGCTGTCTGTCAGATCGCGCTGCCATCGCGAGACCGGCAGCTTCTGCGCGAGATGGTCGAACAGCGCGCTCGCAATTCCGAGGTTGCCCTCGCAGTTCTCGAAGTCGATCGGATTCACCTTGTGCGGCATCACCGACGAACCGGTCTCGCCCGCAACGGCCTTCTGCGCGAAATAGCCGATCGATATGTAGCTCCACATGTCGCGGCAGAACCCGAGCAGGATCGTGTCGATGCGCATCAGGACGCCGAACAGCTCGGCGATAAAATCGTGGCTCTCGATCTGCGTGGTCAGCGGATTCCAGGTCAGGCCGAGCCGCTCGACGAAGTTCTGCGAGTGCGCGATCCAATCGACCTCGGGCTGCGCGAAATGATGCGCGTTGAAATTGCCGACGGCGCCGTTGAGCTTGCCGAGAAACTCCTGCCGGCGAAGCTGCGAGAGCTGGCGCGCGAGGCGCGTGGCGAAGATCGCCATCTCCTTGCCGACCGTCGTCGGCGACGCTTCCTGGCCGTGCGTCCGCGCCATCATCGGATACGCCTTGTAGCGATGCGCCAGCTTTGTGATCGGCGCGACCGCCGCCTCGAGCCGCGGCATAAGGTCGCTCGCCACGAACTCTTTCAGGATGAGCGCGTAGGCGAGGTTGTTGATGTCCTCCGAAGTGCATGCGAAATGCACCATCTCAATCGGCAGCGACGCGTCGATCGCGGCGACTCGTTCTTTGACGAAATACTCGACCGCCTTAACGTCGTGGTTGGTGGTCGCCTCGAGTCCCTTCACGCGGCGCGCGTCGTCGAGCGTGAAGTCCTCGTAAACGCCGCGGAGCTTCTTCGCGGTCGCGGCGGGAATCTGTTTCAGAGCGGTGATCGCAGGATGCCCCGCGAGCGACAGGTACCATTCGACTTCGACGCGAACGCGATAGCGAATCAGCGCGAACTCGCTGAAGTACGCCTCCAAGCTCCGGGTGGGCGCGCGGTAGCGGCCGTCTATAGGCGTCACCGCGGTCAATGCCGCGTCGGTCTCGGTTGGTCTGTCTTTCACTGCGTGCTGATGAACTAAATTTACGTGGGATCGGCCGCGCAATCGAGAGGCTTCGAAAGTTCAGCGGCCGGTGTGGCCGAAACCGCCGGGACCGCGCGTGCTTGGCGCGAGCTCGTCAACCTCGACGATGTCGGCGCGAACGACGGGCGTGATGACGAGTTGGGCGATTCGATCGCCGGGTTTTATCACGATCGGCTGCCCGCCCAAATTCACAAGTAATACTTTAACTTCTCCGCGATAGTCGGCGTCGATAGTTCCGGGCGAATTGATGAGCGCGAGGCCTTCTTTCAGCGCGCGGCCGCTGCGCGGACGCACCTGCCCTTCGTAGCCGACAGGAATCTCGATGGCGATTCCGGTCGGAACGGCGCGGCGCTCGCGCGGCGCCATCTCGAGCGGCGCGCCGATGTCGGCCATCAGATCGATCCCCGCCGCATGCTCGCTCTGGTACGAGGGAAGGGGCAGCGCGGATTTGCGGACGCGCGCGATTTTCACAGTCGGTCGCATCGGTGCAATCTCGTATGGCGAATTGGACGCGCGATGGCAAGCGCTATGACATTACCGCAGAACCCCACCTAACCTCTCCCGGTGAGATCTGCACGCCGATCCGCTCTGGCGGCGCGGCCTCTCTCGGAAGCGAGCGATCAGCGCAGGGCAGGTGCCGTACTATGCGAAGTCTCTACCGTTAGTAAATCGTTTCCTACCACTTGCGATACGAGATGCCCTTTTGTATCTGTAAGTTCGTCGTCAACTGGAAGGTGGGGTGGTCACACGATCTGTCACGGCGAGGACGCGGGCGTCGGCGACGCGGTCGGGGTCACCGAAATGGTATGAAAGTGCGGCGCACGAATACCGCCTTTGACGCTCGGTTTGCTCGAACAGGCGCAAATCGCAAAGGCCAGCACGGCGACGGAGAGTATGGCTATCAGTCGCATCGTTGCAATCTCGTATGACGAATCGGACGTGCGATGGCAAGGGGACTGCTGATGTCGCGGAACCCTCACCTGCCGACCGCGTTGCGGTCGGCTGCCTCTCCCGTGAAGTAACGGGCGAGGCACCAGAAGAAAGAACGGGGCTACGCTAGCGGGGCGAAGACGTCGCGGCCGATTTTTCGGCCTTTTAGATCGCCGAGCAGGACCATCG